>DYNR01000041.1:1602-13196 GCA_020720945.1 Chthoniobacter flavus
TGTTTCTACCCCGAAGCCAATCCTTCCGACTCCAACCCCAACGCCGACTCCCGTGCCGACTCCCGTGCCGACTCCCGTGGCGGCTCCCGTGGCGACTCCTGTGGCGGCGGCGACTCCAAGCCCAACGGCGGCAGCACCGGTTGCGGCACCAACTCCCGCAGTGGAAGGGGCCGGTTATGGGGCGGGGGAGGGGAGCAAGGAGGGGGTGGCAGTCGTAGAACCATCGCCCAACAGCACGCCAAAAAGCACGCCCGATGTCGCCGTGCAGGAACCGGCGAAAGTTGAACCAAAAGAAGAGGTGCCGACGCCCACGCCGCCACCATCGCGGATGGCGATCCCGTATCCGAACCAAACGGGGGAAGCCGACTCGCACGCATCTTCCTCTCCAGACCCCCATTCCGAAGCGACTCCAGGGCATGCGGCGGCAGCCGACTCGCACGGTGCAACTGCTTCCGAGCATCCGCCAGATGCAGCGCACGCAGGAACTGCTGGAGCGCACGGAGAACCCGTTCTTCCAGCTTGGGAAAAAGAGGAAAAAAGGAAGAAAGAGCATTTTGAGAAGAAAGAAAGCGAAAGGACGCATCGGACGGAAGTCGCTCATCAACAGGCAATTTTAGCGACAAAGAGAAACAGCTTGGAGGTCGTCAACGAAAGTTTTCGGAACCTTTTAGGAATGGCGATGCCCAGCAAAAAGCAGAGCGTCGTGCTTTACGATTACGGGGCGTATCTAGAATCGATCCACGAAAATCCCGTGAAAATTGCGGCGGTGTATGAGCAAAGCCTTTCGTTGGATCCGAACACGGTTCGCACGCCTGTTTTGAATTTGAAGCTCGGGAAAATTTACAAAGAGCTCGGGGCAAACAAGCGTTCGATGGACAAGTATTACGCTGTTTTGTCTTCCTCGTTGCGTGCCGAAACCGAGGCGGTCGGCGCCGAATTGTCTAGGGAAGCGATGAAAGAAATAGCGAATGCGTTTTTCGAGGTCGGGGATTACCAGCAGGCGGCGCAGTATTATGCGAGAATCAAATTGCTCGATATGCCGCCCGAAGAGAGGGCATTCGTTCTTTCGCGGGTGGTCCAGATTTTGTATCTCAAGAAAGAATACGCGTCGGCCATCGAGGTCGGAAGAGATTTTTTGAAGCAGTTTCCCGACAGCGAGCAAGCGCCGGGGTGCTGGCAGATCGTCATTCAGTCCTTGGATGCTTCTGGCAAGAGGGATGAAGCGATTCAAGACACGCTAGGGCTTTTGCGGGCGACGCAGAAGGACGGGAAGAAAGCCGATGAGAAATCCATGTATTGGAAGATGAAGTCGGGGAACGACTTAGCGAACATTCTTTATTCTCGTGGCGAGTATTTGCGGGCGTTGAACATTTATCAGGTGATTGCCGGGATCAACAGGAATCCGCTGTGGGTTTCGCCCACGGTGTATCAGATCGGGCTTTGTTTTGAGCGTTTGCAGCAACCGGTGCGGGCGTTAGAGGCTTACCGGTATGTGGTGGAAAATGCGCTTCCGAAGGCAAAAGAAGGGGAAAAGTTGGAAGTTCCACAGAGGGAAAATTTGGAGCATTTGCGGGATTTGGCGCAGTGGAGAGTCCAGCATTTGGAGTGGCTGATCGAGACAGCCAAGCAGATCCATCCCGTTTTGGTCAAAGGACATTCGTCCGAGAAAAAGGCGAAATAGTTTTTCAATCTTGGCTGGATACTGGTTCGGGCAGGAGGTATTCCACGCACATGGCTCCCCACGCGTGGCAAAGGCTAGAGCGGGGAGCGAACTCTTCCCAGAGAGTGTCAGAACCCGCATCGATCATCGCGCCGAAAAGTTTTCTGCAAAGTTCGGCCGCCACGGGTTTCATTCCGTTCATAGCAAGTGCTTTACAGAAGAATGATAGAGAGTGAGGGGTATTGCAGAGCAAAGAGCGTTCCGCGATGAGGGTTTCGTTATCGGTCGGGACGCAGGGGAGGGGGGTTGTGCGTTTTTTCCAAGGAACGAAATAAGTGTCCCGGAGGCATAGTTCGAGAAGGGGGCGGGCTTCTTCCGGTTCTAGCATTCCGCAGGAGACGGCGTAGCCTGCGGTGATTTGATTGGCTTTTGGGATACGCCAGGGGCGAGGGGCGGCGGGGCGTTTTGCCGCTTGGTTCAACTGGTGAAAATCGGAAGAAGAAAAGTTTGCGGTTGTGCCGACGGAGCATTCTGTCGGGGCACCGGCATCGGCCGCAAAATAGATTTCCCAGTCGATCGGGTTATAGGCGGCTTCGATCACGAAATGCCCGCCAGAAAAATTTTCTGGAAGCGGGCAAGACCAGGGTTCGTAGGGAAGGGGGGTGAGCCAGGGGTTGGACGGGGATGCGTCGAGGAGAAGTTTTCCGTCCAGCCAGAGTCGGGTTTTTCCGGGGGCGGCAAGAAAGATGGTTTTTGCCGTTCCTTCCCAGCGGAGCGATAGGGCGAAGGCGGAGGAAGGGGAAGAGGGGGGGAGGAACCCGCCCGCGTCTGCGTCGTAGTGGTAGTTCCACCAGGCGAGGTGAACGGCGGGGTTTGCGCCGGAGGAATCCAGTAATTTCCCGTTGGAAAAAAAGCGTTTTCGCCATGCGGCGCGGAGGAGTTCCGATTTTTTTTTGAAAGCTTGGTGGGAGGGGATTTCCAGTTGGAAAGCCAAGGAAGCCAAGTGGTTCCAGCTTTCAGCCCACAAAGCGTTCAACGCGGAAGAGGCGGGTTTTTTCGAGAGTTCAAAGGTGTTGCAGAGGAAGACCCAACCGGGGACATCGGAGAGGAGTCCATCGGGGGCGGCGTATTTTTCGAACGAGCGGATTCCGGCTAGGGCAGAGGGGAAGCAGGCGCGGGCGGTGTCCGAGTCGCCTGTCGCTTCGAGGTAGCGGGACAAGTGCGAAGCGAAGGAGATACTGAAATCTGGGATGACTAGGCGGTTTTCGTTCGAGCTTGGGTAGCAGGCGCTCAGGACACCGTTGTCGTCGGCTCCTCGCAGATATTGGAGGAACCATTTGCGGATCGGTTCCCAGGTGCCGAAGAGGCGAGGGAAGGCTTCCATGTAGATGGCGGGGTCGCTGTATTGCGCCCGTTCTCTCCGCGGGCAATCGTTGAGCAGGTCGTCCGTGCAGATTGCGACGGTGCGTTCGGCGGCGGACACGATGGCGCGGTCGCGTTCGTCCAGAGAGGAAAAGTTTTTATTCTCGCGCCATACGGGATGGAGGGGGCGCGAGTATTCGCGGACGCGGAGGGAGTGGACCTGCAAAGAGGCCGGGAGAGCCAAGTAGCGGAGCGCGCGTTTTTCAAATGATTCCCAGTGGCGAGTGGCGGCGGGAAAATCTAGGATTTCGCGGAAGTCGCCGCCGCCGAAGTTGTGGTCGGGGAGTCCGTTTGGGGTGAGGCTTTCGCCGTGGAGGATTTCGCATCGGGAGGGAAACGGGGAGGACGCATCGAGGGAAAGGAAGCCGAAAACTTCGCCGCCGAAATCCCAGGTTTGCCAAGCGTCGTTTTTTGACAGGAAGGAGGCGGGGAAGGAGCCGGTTTCTTCCAAGTGGATGTCGTTGAGTAGCAGGTATTTTGGTTCCGAGACGGGGGAAGCGACGGGGACGGGAGGCCGGCCGCAGAGGTCGTGGGGTAGGGTGAGCCAAGCCGAGGGGTCGGTATTCAAGTCGAAGTGTTCCGAGAATCCGAGGCATCCGTTGAGGCGGTTTGCGTGGGGGACAAAACCTGGGGAGGGGCGGCAGCGCCAAGCATCGGCGAGACCGAGGTCGAAGGAGGTTTTGCTTGTGGTGATTTCGCCGGCGAGGCAGACGGCTGGGGGGCGGCAGGAGTGGGATTGGTGTGATACGCCGATGTGGTGGGCGCGGACGCGGATTTGGTTGAGCCCTTCTGACAAAAACGGGAGGAGGTCGATCTTCTCGTAGTAAATCCAGGGAGGGGCTTCTCTGGTGGGGCCGTGGAAAATCCATTTTTGGTTGACCCAGAGAGAGAGGGAAGAAGAGCAGGAGAGAAGGATGTGGGCTGAGGATGGGGCAGTTTCGAGAGAGAAATCGCAGGAGAAATCCGCGTATTGGTTGGGGGAGACAGGGAAGAGTTCCGGGAGCCACCACCACTTTAGGAGCTGTTCACAAATACCATGAACACAATCTGCTCGTCCTTTTGCAGCCATCCTGCGTTGCTCCTCAGTTACAGACCACTGCGGGTATGCGCCTTCGTTGCGCCTTGGCTGACTACAAAATGACTTCGCATCTTTGATCATGTTATTTGTGAATAGCTCCTTATTTTTTGAGTTCATTTTTTTAGGAAGAAAAGATTGGGGCGAAGAACGGGCGCAGGAGGGAGTCCAGCAGAGGGGAAAGCGGAGGGCAGAGAGAAGGGGAGAGGGAAAGGATGGATTCGTTTGTTTGCACCCATGGGCCCGAGGGTTTGGAGGTTTCGTCTTCGCCGCAAAATGCGGGGAGCATTTCCGGGGTGACTTCCGGGTGGAATTGCAAGGCCAGGGTGGTGTTTTTGTAGAGAAATCCTTGTTCGGGGCAGGCATCGCTGGATGCGAGGCGGGAGGCACCGTCCGGCAGAGAAAAAGAATCGCCGTGCCAGTGGAAGAGGGTTTGTTCTTGCGGGAGGTCAGGGAAAAGGGTGCGGGCGGCATCGGAAAAGCGGAGGGGCCACCAGCCGATTTCTTGGAAGGGGTTTTGCGTTACTTTTGCACCGAGGCAATCCGCCAAGAGTTGTGCGCCCAGGCAGATGCCTAGGACGGGGGTGCCCGTTTCGAGAAAGCGAGAGATTTTTTGTTTTTCGGCAACGAGCCACGGGTAATCCCGGTGCTGGTAAATATTCATGGCACCGCCGAGGACGACGCAAGCGTCAAAGCGAGAGGGGTCGCAGGAGGATGCCTCGGGTTTCCACCATTCGACGGGTTCGAGAGATGCGCCTTGGAGCGAAAGCCAGGAAGCGATGGTTCCGGGACCTTCCGTTGGAGCGTGTTGGAAAACTGCGACGAGAGGAGGCATGCGGAAGGAGAGGAGGGAAGGATTCGATTTTAGAACCCGTTGTTGTTGCTGTTGCTGTTGCTATTGCCGCCAGGGGCGAGCGGGGTCGTGCTGGCATCAAACGCAAAAGGGAGGGTGATTTGCGGGGCATCTTTTAGCGTCAACGCAAAAACCACGCCGTAAGCGGTCGGGTCCACTTCGTTTTCCAGCACCTGAGCGCCGAACGAAAGAATCCAGCTCGAAAGGTCTCTGTGGACCATGTAGTTCTGATACATGAGGAGGTCTTTTTCCGCTTCGTATTGGCCTGAAAAACTGAACGACCAGTTATCGGTGAGGCGCCAGTAAGCCGAGTAGATGAGCTGGTTGCTGTTTTGGAAAAACTCGTTTCCGTTGATGTAGGCTTGGCCGACGCTGAACGAAAATTCGCGGACGGGTTGGAAGCTGACGCGGGTATCAAACTCCGAAAAGCCCTCTGGGGTGAGGGGGATTTGCGAGCGCATGGCGAGGGAGGCCCAGGGGACGGGTTTGAAGTTTACGACATTGAAGAGGTTTGAGAGAGGGCTGTTCGAGTAAGGGTTTTCCATGTTTGCATCGAAGAAAGTATCGAGGCTGAACCATTCGAAAGTGCCGTTGTTTCTGCGGGTTTGGAGGCTTTGGCGTGTGCCGAAGCGCATGATGGCCCAAGAGTCGATGGAGTCCGTCGCGGTGAATTCCGGGAAGGTGAGAGGCAGGAGTTGGGTGGAGGGGACGATGCGGTCAAATTGGAGGACTTCGGTGGGAGGGGCACCGGCGTTAATGACGACCGAGAGGTTGGTGTAGGGTTGGACGACATGGCGGATGCCGTCGATTCCCAGCCAGCGGGCCTGGATTTTTTCGTAAGCTTTCGAGAGTTTGAAGGATTGTTCGATGCCGAAGTTGAACACTGGGCGGAGGATGGCACCGCCGTTTTGGAGGTCGGGGGTCGGGGTGTTGAGAGGCGAGCTTTGCGCGGCGATGGGCGAGTTGAGGCTCGGGTATCCTGGAATGTAAACGACATTGCCCAAGCTATCGACGGTGGTCGAGGGGAGGATGGATTGGAAAGTTCCCGATTTGTTGTAGTAAGTGGCGCGGAAGCCGGCGGTGGGGACGATCGACCACCATTTGAAGAGCTGGAAGGGAGCGGAAAACTGGTGGAAGGTATCGAAGCGGAAGGAGTCGTAGTCGGGGAAGGCGGTGCTACCTTCGTAGGAAGCGAACGCCCGTTTGAGGGAAGCGACACCGGTTTCTCCCGAGTAAAAAATCGGGGAGCCGAAGATGCGCTGGTTTTTTATATCCCAGACGAGTTCCGGCAGGCGTTCCGTATATTGTTGGAAGTCATTGACTTGCCAGCGGCCGATCAAGTTGAGGGTATAGTTTTCCGACCATTTGGTGAGGCCGATGTAGTTGTCCGGTTGTGGGTCCACGCGGGCGATGGCAGGGAAGAAATCTTCGAGGAAGTAGCGGTCGCTGAGGACATTGATGTCGCCCTTCGCGTAGATGTCATCGGCGAGGAAGAGGGTTTGTTTGTAGGCGACGCGGTAGCGGTTGGATTCCGGGGTATCTGCGGCGCTGCGGGTTCCGCCGACAGCACCGGTGGAAGGGTCGGTATCCCAGGCGTGGTAGGATTCAAATTTTCCTTTGTTGCGGGCATCTCCCCAGAGTTTCATGTCCGCGTCGAAGCCCATGGCGACGCCGCGTTTTGTGCGGAAGTCGAGGCGGACGGTGCCGACGGCATCTTTGCCCGAGCCGATGGGGAAGCCGTAGGAGGTCAGGAGGTAGCCGCCCCAAGCCGAGTAGTAGCCGGGGAGGAAGGTGAAGCCCGTGGTGTCGAGGTTTGAGTAGAGGTAAGGGAACCAGAGGACGGGGATGTTTTTGATGTAGAGGGCGGAGTTGAGGAAGACGACGCGGTCGTCCGGGTAAATCCGCATGGTGCGGGATTTGATGTAGTAAGAGGGTTGGGAATCGTCGTCGGTGGTGAGGGTTGCGCCCGAGACGCGGAACTCGCGCATGGAAGGGGCGCGCATACTCAGGGTGCGGAAGCGGAGGGGAAAAAATTCGCCCGCGAACTCCAGCGCGCGGACTTGTTTTGATTCCATGTTGTAGATGGCGCGTTGGCCGACGAAAGGGCTTTCCTTCGTGTAGATGCGGACATTTCCGATGAGGAGCACCTCGCGGGTATCGGGGTCGTATTCCGCGTAATCCGAGTAGATGCTGGTTCCGCCCCTGTGGATTTGCACATTGTTTTCCGCGATGGCGACACCGCCTTCGAAACGGGTTTCCCCGTCGGCGGTAATTTCCACGGGTTCATCGCCGAAACTGCCGAAAGAAACGGGGCCGATCCCGGAGGATGCGACCTGGCTCCACCCGATGTTGGTGGAGAAAGAGGCGATGGTAAGCAGGAGTAAAAGAAAATGGAACCGGCGCATAGGAAAGGGACAAGCTATGTAGCAGAGGGCAGAGTTGCAAAGAAAAAAAGAGGTGCGGGGACACCTCTTTCTTCTTTTTTGAAAAAGCGGGGAGTTAATCCCCGTAGCCGTTCGGGTGGGCCTGGTGCCATGCCCAAGCGCTTTCGATGATTTTTCTCACATCTTGGTAGCGGGGTTCCCAGCCGAGTTCGCGGCGGATTTTGTCCGAAGCGGCGATGAGGCGCGGGGGGTCACCGGCGCGGCGCGGTTGTTCCAGCGCGGGAATCGGGTGCCCGGTTACGGCGCGGCAGGTTTCGATGATTTCTTTGACGGAAGTCCCGCCGCCGGTCCCCAAGTTGTAGTAGGCGCTTTTTTCCACGCCGAGAGCCAAGATGTGTGCGCTGGCTAAGTCCTTGATGTGGATGTAGTCGCGGATGCAGGAACCGTCCGGAGTATCGTAGTCGGTGCCGAGGATATTGACGGATTCCCGTTGTCCGAGGGCGACTTTGAGGACGAGGGGGATGAGGTGGGTTTCGATGCGGTGGTCTTCGCCGAATTTTTCGCTGGCACCGGCGGCATTGAAGTAGCGCAAAGCAACGAAGCGGAGGCCGTGGATTTCATCATACCAGCGGAGGATTTTTTCGAAGAGCAATTTCGATTCTCCGTAAGGGTTGATGGGTTTTTGCGGGATGGTTTCGTCCAGGGGCATCCTTTCAGGGATTCCGAAGGTTGCGCAGGTCGAAGAAAAAACGAATTGTTTGACGCCGTGTTCGACCATCACATCGAGGAGGTTGATTCCCGAGCAGACATTGTTGCGGAAGTATTTCGAAGGGTTTTCCATTGATTCGCCGACCAATGCGTTGGCGGCGAAGTGCATGACCCCGTCCGGGGTGAATGCTTGGAAAGCGTGGCGGAGGACACCCCGGTCTGACAAATCGCCTTGGAAGAACTCCGCGCGCGGATCGACCGCCGAGCGATGCCCCTCTGTCAGGTTGTCGAAAACACCCACTTCAAACCCTTGGTTGAGCATTTCTTCGACGCAAATGCTACCGATATAACCAGCTCCGCCTGTGACAAGAATCTTTTTCATAAAGAGGGGGACACGATACAGCATTTGCGCGTGGGGGGCAAAGGAAAAAGAGGGGGGAGAGTTGCGGTCTTGCGGCGTTTTTTTCCGTTTCGCCCGTGTTCCGTATTTCCCCGGAGAGGAAAAGCGTGGTAGTCTCGCGGGCATGGACAGCCGCGATCCTCTGAGTTTTTTTCAACCGATTCTTTCCCGTTTCGAGGGCGAATTTTTTTCGGACAACCTGCGCAGGACGATTTACAGCACCGATGCTTCGGAGTTTCAAGAGAAGCCGCTCGCCGTGGCTATCCCCCGTAGCGAGAGCGACATCCGTGTGTTGATCGCATTTGCGCGTGAAAAAAAAATCGGGTTAATCCCGAGGGCGGCAGGGACTTCATTGGCGGGGCAGGTAGTGGGAAACGGGATCGTTGTTGATACGGGAAAATACATGAACAAGGTTGTTTCCATCGACCCCGTCTTGCGGCGTGCGGTCGTCCAACCGGGCGTGGTGCGCAACGAGTTAAACATGGCGTTGGCATCCCACGGATTGTTTTTTGCCCCTGAAACATCGACCGCCAACCGGGCGATGATCGGTGGGATGGTCGGGAATAACTCGTGCGGGGCAAACTCGATTGCATACGGGAGCACGCGGGAGCATCTGGTCCGTGTCCGCGGTTTTTTGAGCGATGGTAGCGAGGTGGAGTTTGGGCCGTTGGGGGCGGGAGAGTTTGCGGAGAAGTGCGCGGCGGTTGGCACGCTGGAATCCGAGATTTACCGCGGGGTCAGGGCGTTGCTTTCCGAGCCAGCGCGGAGGGAGGCGATCCGAGAAAATTTCCCAAGGAAAGAAGTCACCCGCAGAAACACCGGTTACGCGCTTGATTTGTTGATGGATGCCGGAGTTTTCGATTCCGGTTCGAGCAAAGAATTCAATTTTTGCCGGCTGTTGGCGGGGTCCGAAGGGACGCTTTTTTTCGGGGTCGAATACGAGTTGCAGTGCGTCGCAGTGCCGCCGCCCGCGGTTCTTTTGTGCGCGCATTTCAGGGATATTGCCGAAGCGTTGCGGGCGAATTTGGTTGCGTTGAAATACCGTCCGACCGCCAGCGAGCTGATTGATAAGCACATTTTAGATTGCACGAAAAAAAACATCGAGCAGAGCAAGAACCGTTTTTTTGTTCAAGGCGATCCGGGGGCGATTCTGGTGGTCGAGTTTCGGGAAGAGACGGTTTCTGGGGGGGAGGCGACGGCGAGGCTGTTGGCGGGCGAGTTAGAAAAAAAAGGGATGGGCTATGCGTATCCGGTTTTATCTGGCGGCGATGTGGGCAGGGTGTGGGAGTTGCGGAGGGCGGGGCAAGGGGTGATGACCAATGTGACGGGCGACACGAGGCCGGCAGAAGTCGTTGAAGATACGGCGGTTGCGGTTGAGGACTTGCCTGATTACATCGGCGAGTTCGCCGCGTTGATGCGCGAAAAATACGGGATCGCTTGCGTGTATTACGCGCACGCGGGCAGCGGGGAGTTACACACGCGACCGATGATCAACTTGAAGACGGAAGAGGGGCACGCGATGTTCCGTTCGATCGCCGCAGACATTGCGGCGCTGGTAAAGAAATACCGGGGGTCTTTGAGCGGCGAGCACGGGGACGGGCGGTTGCGCGGCGAGTTCATCCGTTTCATGGTCGGGGACGAGTGCTACGGGATGATGGAAAAAGTCAAAGGGCTTTTCGATCCGGACGGGATATTCAATCCAGGAAAAATCACCGGGACGCCGCCGATGGATGCGTTTCACCGTTATGGGGCAGGGCATCCGACCCCCGAATACGAGACTTATTTTGATTTTTCCGATGTGCTCGGCGTGTTGAGGGCGGCGGAGAAGTGCAATGGTTCCGGCGACTGCCGCAAAACGGAAAAAAGCGGGGGGACCATGTGTCCCAGCTATATGGCGACACGGGACGAAAAAGACACGACGAGAGCGCGGGCGAATGTGTTGAGGCATTTGCTGACGAATCCGCCCGACCCGAAGAAGCCGTTTTTGAGCGAGGAGGCAAAGGAAGTTCTCGACCTGTGTCTTTCGTGCAAGGGGTGCAAGTCCGAGTGCCCGTCCAATGTCGATATGGCGAAGCTCAAAGCGGAGTTTTTGCAGAATTACTACGATGCCTGCGGGGTTCCGTTGCGTTCTTGGATGGTCGCGCATTTTGCCGTTGTGGCGCGGGTGTTTTCTGCGGTTCCGCAGGTGTGGAACGGGATTTTTTCCACGCCGTTTTTGAGGCGGATGGCAAACCGTTTGGCGGGGTTTCATCCGCGGCGGAGCATCCCGTTGCTCAATCCGATGCCGTTGCGTAAGTGGTTCTCGACCAGGACGATTGGCAAAAAAAATCCGAAAAACGGGAAGCGGGTTTATTTTTTCTGCGATGAGTTCACGGACGCGAATGATTTCAAGGTAGGGGTGGCGGCGATCGAGTTGCTCGAAGGGTTGGGTTACGAAGTCGAGATTCCTCCGCACGGCGAGAGCGGGCGCGCGGCGTTGTCCAAAGGGATGTTGCGGAAGGCGCGGCAAATCGCGAAAAAAAATGTGGGTTTGCTGGAGCCGATTGTCGCGGAAGAAACGCCGTTGGTGGGGGTTGAGCCTTCGTCGATTTTGTGTTTCCGGGACGAGTATCCCGACCTTTTGCGGGGGGAGGAAAAAGAGCGGGCGAAGAAGTTGGCGAAGAGTTGTTGGATGATTGATGAATTTTTGGATCGGGAGAGGGGAGCGGGGCGCATTAGCCGGGAGCAGTTTGTTTCCGTTGAGAAGCGGGTTATCCATTTGCATGGGCACTGCCAGCAAAAAGCGTTGGGGTCTTTGGCGGCGACGGTGCGGTTGTTGGAACTGCCGGGAGGCAACGAGGTAAAGGTGATTCCTTCCGGGTGTTGCGGGATGGCGGGTTCCTTCGGATACGAGGCGGAGCACTACGAAGTTTCCCAAAAAATCGGGGAGTTGGTTCTTTTTCCTTATGTTAGAAAAGTTCTTCCGGGCGAGGTTGTTGCGGCGACGGGGACGAGTTGCCGCCACCAGGTTTTGGACGGGACGGGACGGCAGGCACTCCATCCGGTAGAAATTTTGGCGGCCAGCTTGAAGCGGGAGAAATAGCGGGGAAAGG
>DYNR01000271.1 GCA_020720945.1 Chthoniobacter flavus
CCCAACCTCTTTATTTTTCAGCGTAGATTCAGCGTTTTTCAGCGGTTCCTCCCCCCATTCTGCAATCTGCCTTCTTCCTTCTAACTTTTCCCCTCCCCTCTTCCCTTTTTTGTGCTTTTTGAATCACCCTGTTATTCAAGCACTTGCGAATAGGATTGCGGCTTATGGTAAAATTGGGGACGGAATTCAAGAAATACCACTTGCAGTCACAATTACCACCCTGACCCCGTTCCCAACCTCTTTATTTTTCAGCGTAGATTCAGCGTTTTTCAGCGGTTCCTCCCCCCATTCTGCAATCTGCCTTCTGCAATCTGCAATTCCCCCTCCCTCCATTTCACGGTTGAATCGTTCTCTTTTTCTGCTAACCTCGCCGCAATCAGATTTTTATGACAAAGCCTCACACGCTCTACGGCATCGGAGTAGGCCCCGGCGACCCGGATCTCCTCACGGTCAAAGCCGCCCGCATCCTCTCCGAATGCCCCCAAATCATCGTCCCAAAAGCGAAATCGGACGGTGGGAGCGTCGCCCTCCGCATCGCCCAAAAACACATCGGCCCCAAGGCGGAAATCCACGAAATGGTTTTCCCGATGACCAAGGACAAAACCCGTCTCGCAGAAGCTTGGCTCGCCTCCGCCCAAAAAGTCGCAGACCTCCTCGCCCTCGGCGACACTTGCTTCCTGACCCTCGGCGACGCTTTCCTCTACTCGACCTACATCTACCTCTTGCGGGCTTTAGAAAAAATCCTCCCCTCCGCCCGCGTCATCACAGTCCCCGGCATCACCTCGTTTTCCGCTTCCGCCGCCCTCACCCGCTTCCACCTCGGCGAAGGCAAGGAACCCATCACGATCATCCCGACCGATGACGATCTCTCCCCTGCCCGCGACGCAATCCTCCGCGGCGGCACCATCGTTTTAATGAAAATCGGACACCGCCTCCCCGCCATCCTAGCTCTCCTAGAAGAAACAGGCACCATCGCCACTTCCGTGCTCGTCCAAAAAGCCGGGCAACCCGAGCAGCGCATAGAAACCGACCTCCGCCAACTCCGCCAAAACGCCCCGGACGATGAAGCAGGCTACCTCTCCATCCTTCTCGTCCACGCTCCAATCCCGCAACCATGAAAGTTTTCTTTGTCGGTGCCGGCCCTGGCAACCCAGACCTCCTCACGCTCCGCGCCGCCCGCTTGCTGGAAAATTGCCGCTGCTGCGTCTATGCCGGTTCGCTCGTCAGCCCAGAAGTCCTCGCCCTCCTGCCCGCATCTGCCGAAACGCACGACTCGGCAAGCATGACTCTCGAAGAAACAACCGCCGTCTGCAAACGCGCAAGCGAAACAGAAACAGATGTCGTCCGCCTCCACACGGGCGACCCGGCAATCTACGGCGCCATCCGCGAACAAATGGCAGAACTGGACAAACTCGGAATCGCCTACGAAGTCGTCCCCGGCATCAGCTCGTTCCAAGCCTCCGCCGCCGCCCTGAAAACCGAACTCACCGCGCCGGAAATCTCCCAAACCATCATCCTCACCCGCACGGGGGGACGCACCCCGATGCCCGAAAAACAAGACCTCCACAGCCTCGCCAGAACGGAATCCACACTCTGTATCTTCCTCTCCGTCCATAAGATAGAAGAAATCGCCGAAACCCTCGCCATCTATTACGGTGCAAACTGCCCTGCCGCCGTCGTCTATCGCGCATCTTGGCCCGACCAAGCCGTCCTAGAAGGCTCCCTCTCCACCATCGCAAAAAAAGTCCTCGAAGCAAAAATCGGGAAAACCGCCATGATTGTCGTGGGCCGCGCTTTGGAACGCACAGGAATCGCTTCAAAACTCTACGACGCAAATTTTTCCCACGGCTACCGCAAAGGCGACGAATGAACAAAACGGCCATCATCACTTTGAGCGAACCCGGCTTCCGCGTGGCCAAACAACTCGCTCCCGCCTTCCCTTCCGCAGAAATTTTTTTGCACGAAAGCATCCCTGCCCCTGAAGGTTCTGCAACGCCCTTCCCCGCGATCATCAAACTCACGGCGGAAATTTTTCACTCGTTCCGCGAACTGGTTTACATCGCACCCTGCGGCGTGGTCGTCCGCGCCATCGCCCCATTGATTCAACACAAGCTTTCCGACCCCGCCGTCGTAGCGCTGGATGTCGGAGGGCGCTGGGCGGTGAGCCTTCTCAGCGGGCATGAAGGGGGAGCAAACTCCTTGGCCATCACCGTCGCAAACACCCTCGGCGCGGAGCCTGTCATCTCTACGACAACGGAAGCCGTGAAGCGTTTTATCATCGGAATCGGTTGCCGCAGAGGCACCTCTGCCGAAACCCTCATCGCGGCAATCCGCGAGGGTGCTTCGCTCGCCAACATCTCCCTCGAAGAAGTCCGCTACCTCGCCTCCGCGGAACTCAAAGCGGACGAAACCGGCCTGCTCGAAGCCTCCGCCCAACTCGGCATCCCCCTGCGCTTCCTCGCCGCAGAAGAAATTTTATCGACAACAAAAGCCTTTCGCCACTCCGATTTCGTGGCAAACAAAGTAAAACTGCCTGCGGTAGCCGAACCCTCGGCGCTGCTGGCGGGAAGGAGGACATCATTAATACTACCCAAAACCATCATCCGGGGAACGACCATCGCCATCGCCCGGGAAAACTGTTTGTCGTTGGCATCGGCCCCGGCAGCACCCTCGACCGAACCCACCGCGCCGAAGCCGCCATCCGCGCCAGCGACCTCGTCGTAGGCTACAAGCTCTACCTCGCCCACATCGCGGATCTGACCGAAGGCAAAGAACTGCTTTCCACCGGGATGCGGCAAGAGACCGAACGGTGCCGCGCTGCTTTGGAACGGGCGGCAACCGGCTCGACCGTAGCGTTTGTTTCTTCCGGCGACGCAGGCGTTTACGGCATGGCGGGTCTCGCCATCGAGATGGCTGCCGCCCACGGCTGGCAAGTCCCGATCGAAATCATCCCAGGAATCTCGGCCGCAAACTCCGCCGCCGCAAAAATGGGCGCCCCCCTCATGCTGGACTACGCTTGCGTGAGCCTCAGCGACCTGCTCGTCCCTTGGGAAACTATCCTCGTCCGCATCCGCGCCCTCGCCGCCGCCGATATGGTCGTCGCCCTATACAACCCGAAAAGCACGAAACGAATCCGCCAGATCGAAGAAGTCGCAGAAATCTTCCTTTCCCACCGACCACCTACAACACCCGTCGGCATCGCCACCGCCGTCGGCGCAGAAGAGGAAACTTTTCTCCTTTCTACCCTCGGCGGTTTTTTGACAGAAGAAATCAACATGAAAAGCATCGTCATCGTCGGCAACTCTTCTTCGCAAATTTTGAACGGTTGGTTCGTCACTCCGCGAGGATACAAAATTCCATCGCTCTCCAAGTGACACCTGAAGGATC
>DYNR01000042.1 GCA_020720945.1 Chthoniobacter flavus
GCAGCCCAATTGATTGCAGAGATTCACAGCAGTTATCTCACTGATTCAGGAAATAACAGGATCAAAGATGCGAAGTCATTTTGTAGTCAGCCAAGGCGCGACGAAGGCGCATACCCTCTGTGGTCTGTAACTGAGGAGCAACGCAGGATGGCTGCAAAAGGACGAGCAGATTTTGTTTATGGTATTTGTGAACGGCTCCTTATCCCCTTGACCCCCTAATCCTTTGCCTCTACATTGCTTGCGGGTTTTTTGCCCCCCTACACACGACACCACTTCTCCATCAACTCACCAAGTATGACCACCTCTCTCTTTCCCTCCCCCGCCCGTTTGCTCGCCGCCCTCGCCCTCGCCGCTTCTTGCCTCCTCCCCTCCGCTTGCGAAAAAAAATCGGAATCCTCTTCCTCCCCCTCTTCTCCCAACGGCCAGCAACCCGAACTCCTCCTCTACTGCGGCATCACCATGATCCGCCCGATGACCGAAATTTGCCAAATCGTAGAAAAGGAAAAAAACTGCAAAATCCTCATCACCAAAGGCGGTTCGGGCGAACTCCTCAACGCCATCAAAGTCAACAAAACCGGCGACCTCTTCCTCCCAGGCTCCGAAAATTATATCTCCGATGCAAAAACCTCTGGCATCGTCACGGACTCCGTAGATGTCGGGGCAAACCAGGCCGCCCTCCTTTGCCCCAAAGGCAACCCGAAACAAATCCCCATGACCCTCGCCAGCCTCGCCGACCCCAAATACTATGTCGTTCTCTCGGACCCCGATAGCGGCGCCATCGGCAAAGAAAGCAAAAAAATCCTCGATGCCGCAAACCTCTGGGACCCCGTCATCGCAAACACCAAAAAACTCACGACAGACGCCAAACGCCTCACCCAGTTCCTGAAAGACGGGGTCGCCGACCTCACCATCAACTGGTGCGCCACCGCTTCCTGGGAAGAAAACGCCCCCTTCGTCGATGCCTACCCCATCCCTTCCGCCCCCCAAAACAAGCTCGTCCTAGGCATTTTATCCTCCTCCAAACACCCCGAAATCGCCCGCACCGTCATGGCTCTCTCCGCCTCGGACAAAGGCAAAGCCATCTTCCAAAAATACGGCCTTTCCTCCGGTTGGCCATCCACCACAAAATAAATGAACCTGCGGAAATTTTTTCACGATTCCATCCAGCGCCTCCTCCTCGCGATCTTTGCCATCGCCAGCGCGGGCATCCTCGGCTCTTTTTTCGCCGAACGATGGTTCGACTCCAGCCTCTCGGAAAAATACGCCCAAATCCGCAACCAGTTCGCCCACCAAAGCATCGACCGCATCATCATCCACAACCTGACGGTCATAGAAAACGACTTCCTCCACATGTCCCTCGCGGACTCTCCGAAGGAGGTAGAACTCCTCTCCCTGTCCCTCATCCGCTCCTTCGCGTCCATCCGCAACTGCCTGCAAATCCTCCAGCACGGCGGCGTAACCGACCTGGTCATGCCGACCAACCTGAACGACTCGGATGTCATTTCCGATACCGTCTCTTTCTCTCCCTCTGGCCGAACCGAACACTATGTCATTGAAGTCGTGGACTTTACTCCGCGCCTATCCGCCTTGGAAAACTTCGCTTCCCAGCTCGCCACCTCACGCCTCGCCTCCCTCTCCTCCCCTTCTCCTCCCTCCTCCCTCTCCCCCTCCGAAGATCTCCTCCTCAAAAAAATCCTCGCCGCAACCTGGCGCGGCAAGGAAGAAGTCACCAAAGGCTTCCTCTCCACCAACCTCCACCTCGAAAAACTCGAAGCCTCCGCCGCCCTCTTCCGCGAACGAATCCAAATCGTCCGCGTCGCCACCCTCGCCGCCATCCTCCTCTGCCTCGCTTCCCTCTCTTTCCTCGCCATCAAACGCATCTCCAACATCCAGCTCGAACGCGAAGAATACCTCCAAGAAATCGAAGCAAACCGCGACCGTCTCAGCGAAACAAACGAAAACTTCGACCTCCTCGCCGAACAAAACCAATCCATCACCTGGGAAATCGCCGCCTCCGGATACTTCATCTCCGTCAGCCCCGTCATCCGCACCGTCCTCGGATACGAACCCGAAGAACTCGTCGGCAATATGCGCGGCTACGACCTCCTGCCCGAAGACGAACGCGCCGGCGCCATTGCCGCCACCCCCAGTTTCTTGAAGATGACCGATGCCTTCCTCGAAAAAGAAATCCGCGTCCTCTCGAAATACAACGACCCCATCTGGCTCTCCGTCAACGGCATCCCTTCCATCCTCCCGGACGGCACCCTCCTCGGCTACCGCGGCATGGCCACCAATATCACCTCCCGCAAAAACGCCGAAAACGAGCTTCTCTCCGCCAACCTCGAACTCGCCGCCGCCAACGCCCAAGCCCGCGAAATGGCCCGCCAAGCCAGCCTTGCCAGCATGGCAAAAAGCGAGTTCCTCGCCAACATGAGCCACGAAATCCGCACCCCCATGAACGGCGTCATCGGCATGACGGGCCTCCTCCTCAACACGGAACTCTCCGACCAACAACGCTTCTACGCCGAAACCGTCCGCAACAGCAGCGACTCCCTCCTCGCCATCCTCAACGACATCCTCGACTTCTCGAAAATCGAAGCCGGCAAACTCGACCTCGAAATCATCGACTTCGACCTCTCCTCTCTCCTCGACGCCTTCTCGACCGCCATGGCTCTCCGCGCCAACGAAAAAGAAATCGAAATCATCTGCGCCCCAGCCCCCTCCCTCCCCTCCCTCCTCCGCGGCGACTCCAGCCGCCTGCGCCAAATCCTCACCAACCTGATGAGCAACGCCATCAAGTTCACCTCCGAAGGCGAAGTCTCTCTCCACATCTCCCAAGTCCCTCCCCCAGAAATCTGCCCCTCCCCCACCACTCCCAACTCCGTTTTCCTCCAGTTCTCCGTCCGCGACTCCGGCATCGGCATCCCCGAAAATATAATCCCCCACCTCTTCGAAAAATTTACCCAAGCCGATGCCTCCACCACCCGCAAATACGGCGGCACCGGCCTCGGCCTCGCAATCTCCAAACAGCTCTCCGAACTCATGGGCGGTTGCATCCAGGCAAAAAGCCTCCAAGGCAAAGGCTCGGAGTTCACCTGCACCATCCCATTCGAACTCCAACCCGCCCAACCCCCGCCCCTCTCCTCCCCCTGCTTCGTCGGTCGCCGCTGCCTCATCGTCGAAGACAACCGCACCAACGCCGAATTCATCGCGTCCTTTCTAGCCTCCTGCAAGATGATCCCCACGATCGTCCCGGACGCTGCCTCCGCCTTCGACGCTCTCTCCGCCGCCGCCTCTTCGGATTCCCCTTTCAATATCGCCATCACCGACCTCCACCTCCCTGGAACCAGCGGCGAAGCTTTCACAAAAAAACTCCGCGCCGACGAGCGCTTCCGCTTCTTCCCCGTCGTCCTCCTCATCCCCCTCGGCATCCACTACGACACCAAAGCTTTCTACGAACTCGGCTCTTGCGCCTACGCAACCAAACCCCTCCGCCTAGAAGACTTCGTCTCCTCCATCCAATCCATCTGCTGCAAAGAACCCCCCTCTTCTTCTAAACAGACCTCCGCACAATCCTGCCCTCTCCCTCTCGAAGAAAAAATCTCCGCCTCTCGCTCCGCCCGCATCCTCCTCGCCGAAGATAACATGGTCAACCAGCAAGTCGCCCAAGGCATTTTGAAAAACCTCGGCTTCTCCGCCGATGCCGTCGCCAACGGCGCAGAAGCCGTCGCCGCCATCAAATCCATCCCCTACGACCTCGTTCTCATGGACATCCAAATGCCCGTCATGAGCGGCCTAGAAGCCACCGCCACCATCCGCCAACTCGAAGAAACCGCAAAAAAACCCCCCTCCCATTCCGACCCCTCCCCGCTCCCTCTCCACGCCACTCTCTCCCGCAGAATCCCCATCATCGCCATGACCGCAAACGCCATGCGCGGCAACCGCGAAGAATACCTCGCCGCAGGCATGGACGACTACATTTCCAAACCGATTTCCCCAAAAGCTCTCTCCGATGCCTTGGAAAAATGGTTGCCCAAAACAAAAGAAACCGCCATGCTAAATCCTATGAAACCGCCCGATTTTTCACCTTCAACCTCGCAACCTGCCGCTCCCGCCGTCTTCAACAAACCCGCTTTGATGGAGCGCCTCATGGACGATGAGGATATGATGAAAATTTTGCTCGCCGCCTTCTTGGACGACACCCCGAAGCAGATGGAAAAACTTTCCTCCCACCTGGCCGCCCGCAACGCCCAACAAACCTCCTACGCCGCACACACCATCAAAGGCTCCTCCGCAAACATGGGCGGCGACGCCCTCGCCGCCCTCGCCTCCAGCATCGAAGCCGCCGCAAAATCGGGCGACTTCGCCACCGTCGAAAGCATCCTCCCCCAGCTCGAAAACGGTTTCTCCGCCCTCAAGGAAGCCATGGAAGCTTTCCTCTAACCCCCTCTCCCCCAACAAAAAACTCCGCTCCCGTCCCCACCAATCTCAAACTTGCCCGTGAACCGGAAAACTTCCAAACCTGCAAGCGGCAAGAGCCTCCTCCGATGGGGACTCTACCTCTTCTATTTTGCCGAAGTCCTCGCCTTCCTCATCTTCACTTCTTGGATCGCTCTCATCACCGACCTAGAAATGCGCTCGGAACTCCTCCAGCAAACTTCCCTCATCTCCCGCTCCATCGACTTCTCAAAAATCCTCTCCCTATCCGCCTCCGATGCCGACCTCGAAAACCCCGAATACATCCGCATCAAAAAACGCCTCGGCGAGTTCCGCTCCTCCAACCCAAACTTCCGCTTCCTCTGCATCCTAGGTGTCCGCACCGATTCCACCGTCTTCTTCTTGATCGACAGCGAACCCGCCGACTCCCCGGACTGCTCCCCCCCAGGCCAAATCTACGAAGAAGCCTCCCCCCTCGTCTCCGAAATTTTCTGGAACAAAACGCCCGCCTCCGTCGAAGGCCCCGTCTCCGACCGCTGGGGTTCATGGATCTCCGCCATGCTCCCCATCGCCCGCCACGAGGAACTTTCCCCACTCCCAGATTCCACCATCTCTTCCCAAGATGCCCCCGCCGCAATCTTCTGCATCGATGTCAACGCCCGCCTCTGGTACCAAGAAATCGCCCTCCGCATCGCCGTCCCAACCCTCTCCCTCCTCATCCTCCTCATCCTCATCGCATTCTCTATGTCGCTTTCGGAATCGAAAAAAATCTCCGAAACCTCCCTCGTCTTCCGCCTCCTCCCCCACCTCTTGGCCATGATCCTCACCATGGTCGCCATCGCCGTCGCCCTCCTCTGGCTCCATCGCCACCAACACCTCTCCCTCAAAAGCTCTTCCGAAGTCGCCAACCTCTCGGACGCCTTCCTCTCCACTCTCGTCCAACAAAAAAATAACCTCCACTCCCTGCACGACCGCCTGTCCTCCGACCCCCGCATCGTTTCGGCCCTAGAAAAAAAAGACGCGTCCACCCTGCTGGCCCTCTCTCAGCCAATCTTGCAGGAACTCAAACCCGTCACCGCCCTCTCCCTCTTCATCGCCCCCGACCACACCTGCATCCTCCGCACCCACGACCCCGAACGCAACGGCGACACCATCGACCAAATGACCCTCAAGGAAGCCGAACGCACGGGCGACCTCTCCGATGGTCTCGAACTCGGTTCCCTAGGCTTCTTCACCCTCCGCTCCGTCCTCCCCGTTTTTTCCGGCAACGCTCTCATCGGCTACATCGAACTCGGCATCGAGATGGACGACATCCTCTCTTCCCTGGCTGCCCCCCCCCACCAACACCTCGCCATGTCCTTCGACAAACACCTCTTAGACCAAAAAAACTGGGAAACCGGGATGCGTCTGCGCAACCGCACCCCAGACTGGGACAGATTCCCCGATTCCGTCATATCCTACTCCTCCTCGGAAAAACTCCCGGACGCTCTCACCCAAGCTCTCCTCTCCCACCCAGTAACCGACAAAAACTCTTCCTCCACCCTCCGCTTCGCCGGCAAAGTCTGGAATGTCCACTCCCTCCCCTCCCACGATGTCTCCGGCAACAAAGTCGGCGATCTGATCGCCCTCTACGACTCCACCTCCGACTCGACTTCGTTCTCCCTACTCATGCTCTTCGGCAGCGTCTCCGCCATCCTCGCTCTCCTCCTCGTCGCCATCGTCACCACCCTCCACCGCACCGACAACGCCATCCGCGCCCAACAACTCCTCGTCAAAGAAAAAGAAGAACGCTACCGCCTCATGTTCGAGTCCTCCCGCGACGCAATCATGACCCTCTCCCCACCAGACTGGAACTTCACTTCCGCCAACGCCGCCACCTGCTCGCTTTTCGGCTCCCAATCAATCCCCGAATTCCTCTCCCTCCACCCCTGGGAAGTCTCCCCAGAATCCCAACCCTCCGGCTCCCCCTCCGCCCAAGCAGCAAAATCCATGATCGAAACCGCCGTCCAAAACGGCTCCCACCTCTTCGAATGGACCCACCGCCGCATCGATGGCACGGTCTTCCCCGCCTCCGTCCTCCTCACCAAAATGGAAGTCGGCTCCGAAGTCTTCCTCCAGGCCGTCATCCGCGATATTTCCGAACTCAAAGCCCAAGAAATCGCCCTCCAAGCCAGCCGCGAACAGTTCGCCCTCGCCGTCCACGGCTCAAATGACGGCATCTGGGATTGGGACCTCGCAAAAAACTCGTTCTACATCTCCCCAAAATGCAAATCCCAACTCGGCTTCTCCGACCTAGATTTGCCAAACTCTCTCCAAACCCCCATCTCCCTCATGCACCCGGATGAGAAAGACACCATCCTCTCCCCGACCTTCCTCGCCCAATACCTCACCAGCAACTCGGAACACTACAGCCTAGAACTCCGCCTCCGCCACAAAAACGGCTCCTTCCGCTGGATGCTCCTCCGCGCCGCCGTCGTCCGCGACACCTCCCACGCCCCTTGCCGAATCGCCGGTTCGACCACCGACATCAGCGAACTCAAAGCCAAAGAACAAGCCCTCTTGCGCACAAACAAAGACCTAGAAACCTCCATGGCTCTCCTCAAAGACTTCGCCCACCGCGCCGAATCCGCCAATATCGCAAAAAGCGAGTTCCTCGCCAACATGAGCCACGAGCTCCGCACCCCCCTCAACGGCATCATCGGCATGACTAGCATCCTCACCTCTGTCGAACTCGACGAAGACCTCCGCACCTGCGCCGATGTCATTCAAAACAGTAGCGAACACCTCCTCTCCCTCCTCAACGACATCCTCGATATTTCCAAAATCGAATCCGGCAAACTCGACATCGAATCCATCGACCTCGACCTCATCTCTTTCATCGACCGCACCATCGCTTCTTTCGCCGCCGCCACCGCCGAAAAAAGCGTGGACTTCATTTGCGACATCGACCCAAAAATTCCCTACCTCGTCAAAGGCGACCCCGGTCGCCTCCGCCAAATCCTCACCAACCTCCTCAGCAACGCCACCAAATTCACCGCCTCCGGCGAAATCGTCCTCTCCCTCCGCCAAGTCCCTCCCCCTCCCCCGTCAAAACTCGCATCCTCTTCCTTACCCCTCGACCGCACCGCCTTCTTCCGCTTCGCCGTCCGCGATACGGGGATCGGCATCGCCCCTGAGAAAACCTCCATCCTCTTCGAAAAATTCACCCAAGCCGATGCCTCCACCACCCGCGAATACGGCGGCACTGGCCTCGGCCTCGCCATCTCGAAACAACTCACCAACCTCATGGGCGGCGAAATCGGCCTCACCAGCACCCTCGGCAAAGGCTCGGAATTCTGGTTCACCGTCCCTCTCATCACCCAATCTTCCCCCGCCCTCCCCTTCGCCCCTCCCCCAGATGTAGCAAACCTCCGCGTCCTCATCGCCAACCGCAACCCCTCCTGCCGCGCCTTCCTCGACTCCACCCTCTCGTTCTGGAAAATGCGAACCTCCCTAGCCGCTTCTTCCTCTGCCGCCCTCTCGGAAGTCCAAAATGCCCTCGCCGCCTCCGACCCCTTCCACTTCGTTTTTCTCGACCTCTCTTCCCCGGACGCCCTCGCCACTTCTTCCAAAATCCGCGAACTAGAAATCGCCGCTTCTTCCCTCCCCCCCGCCGCCATCATCCCTCTCTCCGATGGCCTCCGCCCTGCGGAACGCCCCGCCTGCATCGCCGCCGGCATGAACGCCTACCTCGCCAAACCCGTCTCCCTCCTCGCCCTCCACTCCACCCTCTCTTCCCTCTCCATCATCTTCACCCCACCTCCCAGCCACCTCTCCTGACTTCCTCCACCAGAACTCTCTTTTTTCCCATGTCTCTCTCTCTCTTGCGAACTCTCAAACACGCCTCGGTCTTCCTCGCCGTTTTGCTCGCCGCGGTCTCCTTTTCCCTCTGGAGCGTCCACAAAACGGAAACCGAAATGCGCGAAGCCCTCGTCAAACAAGCGCAAGTCGCCGCCCTCTCCATCAATGCCGAACGCATCCAAAACCTCTCGGGCTCCGAAGCCGACCTCTCCTCCCCCGCCTACGAAAACCTCAAAAAACACCTCGTCAACCTCCGCGCATCCACCCAAGGTTGCCGCTTCGTCTATATCCTCGGCAAAAAAAACGACGGCTCCGTTTTCTTCTTTGGCGACAGCGAGCCCGCCGACTCCCCAAACGCTTCCCCCCCGGGCCAAATCTACGAGGAATCTTCCGAAGACCTCCTCGCCGCTTTCTCCGAAAAAACCCCTTTCCTCGAAGGCCCCATCTCGGACCGCTGGGGCACTTGGATCACCGCCGCCGCCCCGGTCATCGACTCCCCCTCGGAATCTTCCGATGCCACCACCGCCGCACACGCCTACCAGATGGTCCAAGACGCCATCGCCTTCTACAAAAAAAACGGCAAAGACGCTTTCCTCCAAGAATGCTCCTCCCCCACCGGCATCTTCCGCAAAGGCGACCTCTACGCCTTCGCCTACGACCTCTCCATGACGATCCTCGCCCACCCCGTCAACCAAAAATTGATCGGCACCAACCCCGCCAATAAACCCGATGTCCCCGGCGGCAAACTCTTCCGCAAAGAAATCCAAGCCGCCGCCCTCTCCGCAGGCTCCGGCTGGGTGGACTACCTCTACCCCTCCCCCTCCTCAAAAAAAAATCTCAAAAAAACCACTTACGCCGAACGCGTCAACGATATGATCTTCTGCTCGGGCGCCTACAAAGGCTCGGACGAAATCCTCGGCGTCCTCGGCATGGACCTCGATGCCAGCTTCTGGTATTGGGAAATCGCCTCCCGCTCCGTCATCCCGGTCACCGCTTCCGCCCTTTTCCTCATCGTCACCTTCTTCCTCCTCGCCGCCCGACACCGCTCTTCCACCAAAGTCCAGCGCATCCTCCCACGCCTCCTCCCCCCCCTCGCCCTCATGGTCGCCTTCATGACCTGCTCGGCCTTTTACATCTTCTGGCTCCAAAACCAACAGCAAATCGAAAAATCCGTCGCCGAAAAAGCCAAAGAAATCCAGGCTTCTTTCTCCTCCCTCGTTGACGAACAAACCGATATGCTCGCCGCAATCGAAGTCCCGATCGTCAATAACCACGAAACCCAACTCGCCCTCTCCCGCTCGGACACCGCTTCCCTCCTCGCCACCTACGCCCCAGTCTTCCAAACCCTCAAAGAAAAATTCGCCATCACCCACTTCTACTTCATCGACACAAACCGCACCTGCCTCCTCCGCGTCCACGCCCCAGACAAATCGGGCGATACCATCAACCGCTTCACCACCCTCAAAGCAGAAAAAACCCTCGCCCCCGCCTCGGGCATCGAAATCGGCCAGATGGGCTTCCTCACCCTCCGCGTCATTTGCCCGATTTTTTACGAAGGCTCCCTCGCCGGCTATCTGGAAATCGGCAAAGAAATCGACGACATCCTCGAAGTAATCCACACAAAAACGGGCAAACACCTCGCCGTCTCCGCCGCAAAATCTGCCCTCAAACGCCCCACTTGGGAATCCACCATCCAGTCCCGCTATGCCTCGTTCTCTTGGGACTCGATGCCGGACTCCGTCTTCGTCTATTCTTCCCGCCCCACGATCCCTCAATATTTTTTACCCATCGCCTCCATCTCTCCCGAAAACCTCGACAAAACGGTGCCCACCACCCTCGAAGTCTTGGAAGGCAAAAGCGTTTGGAATGTCTCGGCTCTCCCCCTCGAAGACTCCTCTTCAACCCCCTTGGCTTCTCTCCTCATTTTCAATGATATTTCTACACAAAAGGACGCCTTCTCTCACCTGCTAATCGTCGGAAGCCTCTCAGGTGCCATCATCCTTTCCTTCCTCCTCGGCTTTATCTTCCTCCTCCTCTACCAAACGGATAAAAATATCCTCGCCCAACAAGCCGACCTCCGCTCAAACGAAAAAAAACTCTCCCATATCATCGAAAACAGCCGCGACATTATCTATATGCTCTCGCCCCAAGCCATCTTCTCTTTCGTTTCCCCCGCATGGACAACGCAACTAGGCCACCCGCTCTCCGCCGTCCTAGGCCACCCCGTCTCCGAGTTCCTCCACCCGGAAGACTCCCAAAACTTCGCCGCCTTCCTGCAAAAAGTTTCTGCCGAAGGATCGAGCTCCACAGACTTGGAATACCGCATCAGACACCTCGACGGCTCCTGGCGTTGGCTGACTTCTAGCGCATCTTCTTCTCTGGACGAACAAGGCAACCCCTCGGGCATCGAAGGCATCGCCCGCGACATCACAGAACAAAAAAAATCGGAAAACGCCATCCGCACCGCCCACGAACGCCTCCAAGCCGTCATGAGTTCCGTCCACGCGGGCATCATCCTCGTCCGCTGCTCGGACCGCACCATCGTGGAAGCCAACCCCGCCGCCTTCGCCATCACCGGCACCTCCCGCGGCGACATCATCGACCTCCCCTGCAACCAATACATCTGCCCCTCCCAATGCAACGAATGTCCCGTCCTCGACCTCTCGCAAGAAATCGATAACTCGGAACGCAAAGTCCGCCACAAGGACGGCTCCCTCATCCCGATCATCAAAACCGTCTCGAAAATCACCCTCGACAACGAGGATTACCTCCTGGAAACTTTCGTCGATATCACCAACCTCAAAGAAGCCGAAGACAAACTCCGCCAAGCCAAGGAAGAAGCCGAAAAACTCAACGCCTACCTCCACGAGGAAACCATCCGCACCAACGAAATGGCCGCCCGCGCCGAAGCCGCCAATGTCGCCAAAAGCGAGTTCCTCGCCAACATGAGCCACGAAATCCGCACCCCCATGAACGGCGTCATCGGCATGACTGGCCTCCTCCTAGACACCGACCTCTCCCCGCAACAACGCACCTACGCCGAAACCGTCCGCGCCTCCAGCGAAGCCCTCCTCTCCCTCCTCAACGACATCCTCGACTTCTCAAAAATCGAAGCGGGCAAACTCGATCTCGAAATCATCAACTTCGACCTCACCGCCCTCCTCGACGACTTCGCCGCCTCCGTCGCCTTCCGCGCCCACGAAAAAAATATCGAAATCGTCTGCGCCGCCGACCTCGATGTCCCCTCCTTCCTCCGCGGCGACCCGAGCCGCCTCCGCCAAATCCTCACCAACCTCGCCTCCAACGCCATCAAATTCACCTACTCGGGCGAAGTCTCCATCCATGTCTCCCGCCTCCCAAACCCCTCCTCGGATGCCGCCCTCCTCCGCTTCTCCGTCAAAGACACGGGCATCGGCATCCCGGAAGAAAAAGTCCCCCTCCTCTTCGAAAAATTCACCCAAGTCGATGCCTCCACCACCCGCAAATACGGCGGCACAGGCCTCGGCCTCGCAATCTCCAAACAACTCACCGAACTCATGGGCGGCAAAATCGGCGTCTCCTCGGAACCCGAAGTCGGCTCGGAATTCTGGTTTGTCGTCCCTCTCCCAGAACAACCCGCCCACCTCATCCCCTCCCCTCCCCCTTCCCTCGACAAAGTCCCCATCCTCATCGTGGACGACAACGCCACCAACCGCAACTTCCTCTTCTCCCGCCTCGCAAGCTGGGGCATCCTCCCCTCCTCCGCCCCCAACGCACAAACCGCCCTCGACATCCTCACCCAAGCCGCCGCCGAAAACTCCCCCTTCCCCATCGCCCTCATCGATATGCAAATGCCGGGCATGGACGGCCTCGAACTGGGTAAAAAAATCCTCGCCACCCCCTCCATCGCCAACACCAAAATGATCATCCTCACCTCCATGGGGATGCACACCCACTCCTCCCAAGAACTCATCGACATCGGCTTCGCCGCGTGCGCCTCCAAACCCGTCCGCACCTACGAACTCCGCAACCTCCTCCAACACGCCATCTTCCAATCCGAACCCTCCTCTCCCTCCAACCCGAAAAAAACGACCTCCCAAATCATCCTCCCTCAAAAAAATCTCCGCCCTCCCTTCGCCGACCTCTCCGCCCGCATCCTCCTGGCCGAAGACAACACCATCAACCAGCAAGTCGCCATCGGCATCCTAAGAAAACTCGGCCTCTCCGCCGATGCCGTCGCCAACGGCGAAGAAGCACTCGCCGCCCTAGACTCCCTCCCCTACGACCTCGTCCTCATGGATATCCAGATGCCGCTCATGGACGGCATGGAAACCTCCCGCCGCATCCGCGCAAACGAAGCCCGCCGCAGCTCCTCCGGCTCATCCTCCATCCCCATCGTCGCCATGACCGCCAACGCCATGGAAGGCGACCGCGACGCCTGCATCGCCGCAGGCATGAACGACTACCTTTCCAAACCCATCTCCCCCCAACTCTTGGAAAAAACTCTCGCCAAGTGGCTCATCGAAAAACCCTCTGCCGCCCCTGCCTCGGCCGCCCCGGAAGTCGCCGCCACCCCTGCCCAACCCCTCCCCGACCCCGCTATTTTTGACTACGCCGCATTCCTCGAACGCCTCATGGGCGACACCGAAACGGCAAAAATCATCCTCCAAGCCTTCTTGGCGGACATCCCCCAACAAATCGAAAAACTCGAAGCCTCCATCGCCGCCCAAAACACGGGAGAAACCCGTCGCATCGCCCACACCATCAAAGGCTCTTCCGCCAACATGGGTGCCGGGCAACTCCAGGCCCTCGGCGCAAAAATGGAAGCCCTTGCAAAAAATGGCGAACCCGAAAAAGTCCAGGCACTCATTCCCGAACTCCAAACCCTCTTCGCTTCCCTC
>DYNR01000043.1:0-6080 GCA_020720945.1 Chthoniobacter flavus
AGGTCGGAGAAACAGGTGCGAGGCGACAACCGTATTTTCTAGCTTTGTTGGAGGATTTCAAAGTTTGGAAGACGCAGTTCGGGCGCAGTTTAGGCGTCAGCGGCATCGTTTTGCGCGGGTGGAGTTTTGCCCCGGAAAGGATGGAACTGGTCGGCAGGATGCCCCAGGTTTCCATGATGCGCTCCGGGGAACTCGACCGCGGGTGGGCGGATTGGCTCGCCTTTGTTTTTCCAGAAGACCGGGCATCGGTGGACGCACGCTTCAAACAGATCCTTTCGCAGGCGGGAGGGTATGAGCTGGAGTATCGGCTAGACAGCGAACGCCCCGTTGTGGTGAGGGAACAGGGAATGGTGTATTTGGGAGCAAAAGGAGATTTGCGTTCCGTGGTTGCGATCATCCGGGACATTTCTCTCGAAAGGGATTTGGAAACGAGGCTCGGGCACGCGAGAAAAATGGAATCGTTTGGCAAGCTGGCGGGCGGTGTCGCCCACGACTTCAACAATATGCTCGCGGTGATTCTAGGGTATTCCCAAATGGTGCTCGACGAGTTGGAGGCCGGCGACCCGCGCCTTGCTTTCGTCCAAGAAATCGAAGGAGCCGCCCAAAGAGCCGCCTCATTGACCAACCAACTTCTGGCATTCACGAGGCAGGAAGTGGAAGCAACGAAAGTGCTCGCTTTCGACGAAGTGCTGACGGAAATGGGGAAAATGTTGCGGAGAATGTCCGGGGAGCGCATTTTGTTTTCCACGGTCGCAGGGACAGGCGAAAATGCTCTTTTGCGCGTGGACAGAAACCAGATCGAACAGCTTCTGATTCATTTGTCCGTGTGCGCGAGGGATTTATTGCCAGAGGGAGGTTTTTTCTCGCTGGCGACTTCCGCCGTCAAACCCGAACAACACAAACCGAAAGACCCCACGACAAAATCTCCCCACGGATGGCTGCGGCTTGTTGCCGAATGCCACGCCATGCGCCCCGACCGCGATTTGAACGAAAAGGGAGACGAAGTCGGATGGAGCGGGGAATTGTCCGCGCTGAGCACTTGCGAGTCCATCGTCCGAGACAATCACGGGGAAATGTATCCGGAAGGGATTCCCGGGGTTTCGGCAGGGTTGGTCTTGTGTTTTCCTTTGGCAAAAGCCATGGCGGAGCCGGAGCAAGAGGAACAAAAAGAGGAAAATCAAGCACCGTCGCAGGATGCACCAAAGCTGGTTTTGCTAGTGGAAGACGAACCGGGAGTGCGAAAACTCACCAAACTGATCATCACTCGCTTGGGCTACCAAGTGATTGATGCCGAAAACGGTAGCGCGGGGTGGTTCGAGTTCGAAGAAAACAAGTCCAAAGGCATCGCGATGGTCGTCACCGACATGATCATGCCCGCCACGGGGGGGCTGGAACTAGGGCAGAAAATTTTGGCCCGTAACCCTTCCGTCCCGATTCTTTTTCTCTCCGGCTACGCCAACCAACCCAAAGTCCTCGCCGATGCCCAACTGTGTGCAAATTATGCTTTTTTGAGGAAACCTTTCACGGTGGACGAGTTTTCGACGAAATTCAAAGAACTGCTCGCCGCCGGAAAATAACGGCCATGCTGCTTCAACCATGCGGAAAAAAATGCCCTTTCCAAAGAAAAAGAAAATCGCCCGCAGGGTTAAAAAAATTATTTTCCGTTCTAAGTCGTTGTTTTTCAGTGAGTTATAGTTTCACATTCAAGATATGGCACGAGTGTTGCTTTGGTTCTTGCGAAAAGTAGTCCTTTTTTCCTGCCTGCGGGCTGGAGGGGCGACAAAAAAATTAACGAAAAGGAAAACCATGCCCGTATCAGCCATTCCAACCGTACCGGCGACACCAGCGGTGGGGGAAATCTCCTACCAGGGAACGAACCCCAACGCGGGGAAAACCAAGCTGGATGCCAACGATTTCATGAAACTGCTAACCGCCCAATTGACGGCGCAAGACCCGATGAACCCGATGAAGGATACGGAGTTCATTTCGCAGATGGCAAATTTTTCCTCCCTGGAAATCATGAAGGATATGTCTTCCTCCATGTCGGCTTTTACGAGCACGCAATCGTTTTCAACGGCTGCATCGCTTTTGGGAAAAAATGCAACGGTCAAAGACACGACGACCTCAACGGGTTCGGCTACGGGAGTGGTGGATGCAGTCGTCCTCAACGGCGGAAAACCGACCGTCCTCATCGGAGGCAAACACTACGAAACCAGCCTGATCACGGCCATCGACAACCCGGCAGCAACGGTCGCTGCCCCGGCAACGAACTGAAGATTCTCCAAAAGAAAACAACGATAAAAAGAAACAAAACAGGATTTACGAAACCCATTAACCAACCCTCCACACAAGGATAAAAAACTTATGTCACTCATCGCATCACTCACTAGCGGGGTATCGGCCCTCAAAACTTTCAGCAGCGCCATGAGCACCATCGGCGATAACATCGCAAACTCGAACACGACGGGTTTCAAAGCGTCTAAGGCTAGGACTGAAGATAGCTTCAGCCAGACATTAAGGGCATCGACCGACCGGAATTCGACCATACAGGTCGGGTCGGGGGTCAGCATTGCCACCATCCGCCAAAACTTCACGCAAGGTTCCTTGACCACGACCGGGGTGCCCACGGATTTCGGTTTGGCGGGCGGCGGATTTTTCCGGGTAGTCGCAGCACCGACGGATCCGACAGCGGCTTCCGATCCTGCTGCGGAAAAGTTTTACACCCGCGACGGGAACTTCCGGGCTGATGCCAACAGGTTTTTGGTGAACCCGCAAGGGCATCGCGTGCAAGGGGTGTTGACGAGTGCGGCGAGCGTCGTTCCAATCGCTGCGACCGCCGTTGATGTCAAGCTTGGGGCGACGAAGCCAGCAACGACAAATATCAATGCGAATTTGCAATCGTTTTCCGTGGGTGCCGATGGCAAGATTACGGAGTTTTATTCCGATGGCACATCGAACGAAGGCGATGCCGCCCAGCAATCGCTGATTTTGTGGACTTTCAAAGACAATACTTCGCTGGAGCGGGCAACCGGCAATCTTTACAAAACGCCGAAGTCCACTTTGTTCGTTCAAGAAAACGGGCTCCAGGCGGACACCGGCGGAGCCGGGCAAGTCAAGCAAGGGACGCTCGAACTTTCCAATGTCGATCTGGCGCAAGAGTTTTCCGATTTGATTCTCGCGCAACGCAGTTTCCAAGCGGGCTCTCGGATTATTTCCGTTTCCGATTCCGTGCTGGAAGAAGTCGTGAACTTGAAGCGCTAATCCGAATAAATCAGGTTGTCATTGCCTGCCATATCGTAGTAAAAAGGAGCCTATGTCAGACAAGGGAAAACCAGACGCAAAAGAAGGGGCGGCACCCGCGGAAGCGGGAGGGGCAAAAAGTCCGCTACCCCTGTTCTTGGTGGTGTTGATCGGCGTCCCGCTGATCTGTTACGGAATCGTAGATTTTTTGGTGGTTCCAAAATTGACAGCAGCAATGGGCATCGAAAAAGGCGAGCACGGTGGAGACGATCACGGTGCCGCCGCCGGTGCCCACGGCAAAGCACCCAAAGAAACCACGGTGGAGTTTGAGAAAAGCATGGTGAGCCTTTCGGGAAGCGCAGGAAACCGCTACCTGCGAGTCACTTTCGTGCTTGCGGGCAAAAACGCCGAACTCAAAGAAGTCGTGGAAAAAAACCAGGCGCAGCTCAAGGACGCGGTGATCACGGTGCTTTCCGCAATGACGCTCGGGGATGTCGAAAAGAGCGACGGGCGCGATGTGGTCAAGAGGGCGTTGCTTTCCCGGATGAACGGGGTGCTGGGCGCAGACTTGATCACGCAGATTTACTTCACGGAGTTTGTCATTCAATAAAATTCATTCCTTGCCCGCGTCCGCGACGCCTGTTTTGGAAAGCGGCGGCACGGCAAAAAAACAGAGATTTCAACTTGTGGGAGGCGGCGTTCGCGTTTGCCAGGTTCCAGCCGGAACCGGGAAAGCGGCGGGCGATCGCCCACCCCGCGCAAAACCCACAGAATAGCGATGTCGGATTTTTTAGACCAGGCCGAGATTGACCGCCTGTTGGCCGAAGAAGGCCAGCAGGAAAAAATCGTTTTTTCGCACACGGGAACCCGCTTCCAGAATGTGGAAAAAATCGTGGTCGAGCCGTTCGATTTTCGGACTCCCGTGTTTTTGGCGGAAGGCGAATTGAGGCGCTTGCGGATGGTTCACCAAGAATACATCTCCACGCTTTCCGTCCGTTTTTCCGACCTTTTGCGCACGGATGTCAACCTCAAGATGTCCAAGCTGACGACTCTCGCTTTCGGAAAATTCCAAGAAACGATGCGGACTCCGAGCCACATCGCGCTGTTCAAAGTGGAGCCGTTACCAGGGATCGGGGTTTTTGAAATCCCGCCAAAAATGGCCCTGAGTTTGTCGAACCGGATGCTCGGCGGCAAAGGGTTATCTTCGGAAGGAGAGCGCTACCTCACCGAAATCGAAATCGCCTTGCTGGAAGAACTCATCGACATTGTTTTGTCCGAGTGGTGCCAGCAATGGAAGGAAGAGGACGAACTGCACGCCCGGCAACTCGGCTACGAGTCGAACCCAAGATTTTTGCAGGTTTGCTCGAACGATACGGTGATGCTCATCTTGGGCATCGAAGGGCTGGCGGGTGACACGGTGGACGAAATGCAAATCGCCCTGCCTTACACCATGCTCGAACCGATCATCAAAAAAATGCAGGCGGGCCGCAACCGCGAGATGGAGATGCACGCGGCAAAACCCAAAACAAACTGGCGCCAGCCGTTTGAAAAAATTTCGGTTCCCGTGACCGCCGATTGGTCTGTCGGGAAAATATTATTGAGCGATGTGTTGCAACTGCGGGTGGGAGATGTTATAGAATTGCCGCGGAGCACGATCGACGACACGAAAATCCGGGTGGCGTCCCAGCCTCGTTTCCGGGCATCCGTCGGGGTCGAAAATAACCGTGTGGTCGCGCAAATCCAAAACCCTCTAGGCAAAGGAGAACTCGTATGATGAACGGCATTTTAGACCAGCAGAACCTCGGCTTGATCATGGATGTGAAGGTGGAACTATCCGTGAGGGTAGGTTCGTGCACGCTGCCCATGGGTGATGTGGTGACGCTGGCGGAAGGGACGGTTTTGCAACTGGACCAGATGGCCAACGAACCGGTGGGGCTTTATGTGAACGACAAGCTGGTCGCCCGCGGAGAAGTGGTCGTGGTCGAGGAAAATTTCGGGATAAAAATCACGCATCTGGTGGGCGACAGCGCATGAACCGGAGGATTCGCGCCTGGTTATTTCCCGCGTTCGCCTTGCTTTTCTTGCAATGCGTTACGGTGTGCGGGCGGGCGGAAGAGCCATCCAAAAAAGCGCAGAACGAGCTTTCCGAAACGGAGGCGGCGCAAGGGGCAACCGCGCCGGAATCAACCCCAAAACCGCAAGCCGAAGAAACTGCGAAAAAAACTCCAGACCCCATGCCGTTTTCTGCCAGGAAGCTGGAAGGGGCAACGCCAGACGGCTTGCTTTCCCTGTTTTTCTATATGGGCGTTTTGATCGCGCTCGGGTTTGCCGCCGTGTATCTGATAAAAAACGGGTGGGCGATTGGAGTGCTGAAAGGCTTGCCGCAAAGGAAGTTGCGGATAGCCGATACCCGCCCTTTGGGAAACCGCCAGTTCCTCGTCGTGGTGGAATACGAGTCCACCAAACTGCTCGTCGGAGTCTCTCCCGGGAGGATCGATTACTTGCACGACTTGTCGGTCAGGGAAGTGCCAAAGGAAGATTTTGCGACAATTTTGGATAACCCTTCTTCCGTTAAACCGTCCCCATGAAGACACGCATCCGCCCCGCAATTCTTCTTTTTTCTTTCTGCCTGCTCTTTTTGGGCGGCTTGCCTTTTTCGGCTTTTGCGCAAAATGCGGGAATTACTGCGCCGACTTTGCCGAGCCAGCCAAGCGTCCCGCAAATCGGCGCGCCGTCGTCTCCGGGTGCCCCGCTTGTGAATTTGCAACTGGGAGGCGGCAGCGGTCCCCAGAATGTGAGCACGGCGATACAGATCGTGTTCGTGATGACCCTGCTGACCT
>DYNR01000043.1:6180-13152 GCA_020720945.1 Chthoniobacter flavus
AATGTGAGCACGGCGATACAGATCGTGTTCGTGATGACCCTGCTGACCTTGGCTCCGTCCTTGGTCATGCTGATGACAAGTTTCACCCGCATCGTGATTGTCCTCTCGTTCATCCGCACCGCCCTCGGCGTGCCGACGGCGCCCGCCAACCAAATCCTCATCGGGATGTCGCTCATCATGACCTTTTACATCATGTCCCCCGTTGCCGACCGCGTTTACAACGAGGCCATCGTCCCTTACAACGAGCAGCAGATCGACACGAAAGTCGCGCTAGAAAAAGCCTCTGCGCCGATCAAGGGATTCATGCTCGCCCACACCCGCCCCTCCGAGCTGGATTTTTTTCTCCGCCTCACAAAATCCGGGCCCGTGGCCGTCGCCGATTTGCCCTTTTCAACCGTGCTGCCCGCCTTCGTGATCAGCGAGTTGCGCACCGCCTTCCAAATGGGATTCCTGATTTTTGTCCCCTTCATGGTCATCGATTTCTTGGTCGGCTCGGTGCTGATGTCCATGGGGATGATGATGATGCCGCCGACGATGGTTTCGATGCCTCTCAAGCTGCTGATTTTTGTTCTGGTGGATGGCTGGCAACTCGTCATTCGCTCCTTGCTGCAGAGCTTCGGGGTGTGATGTCGCGGAAGGAGGTGTAAGGTCGATGGCCGAAGATCGCGAAAACGCAACAGAGGAACCGACCGGGAAACGGTTGAGCGAAGCCCACGAAAAAGGGCAGTTCGCCCAAGCCGCCGAAATCCAAGTCGCCATCGGCCTGCTGTTCGGATACATGATTTTGAATGCGTTTCTCCCTTCGGCTTCCGTGAAAATGAAGGAGTTCACGATCGCCATTTTGGGGCATTTGAGCGAGATGCAGGTGACACTCGAATCGGTCTCCGGGGCGATGATGGAAGGTTTTACTTTTATCGGACTGCTTCTTTTTCCTCTTTTGATCGGTGCGATGATTGCCGCGATTTTGGCGGGGGGGCTGCAAAGCGGGTTCCAGCTCACGCCGAAGGTGCTGGATATGACCGGCGAAAAACTCAACCCCATCAACGGGTTACAAAGGATTTTTTCGATGCAGAGCATCGTGCGGCTGGGCATCGACTGCGGGAAGCTATTGCTGGTAGGCACGCTCGTCTATTCCTCTGTGCAGGGGATTTTGGCCGACCCGATCTTTTACACTCCCGTCCCGCCGATGCGGCTCGGGGAATTTATTTTCGAATCTTCGATGGTCTTGATTTTTCGGCTGGCATTGGTGCTGGGGGGGTTGGCGATCCTCCACTACCTCTACCAGAAAAGAAAAACCCACAAAGACATGATGATGACCATGCAAGAGGTCAAAGACGAATCCAAGCAAATGCAGGGCGACCCGATGATCAAATCGAAAATGCGGGCGATGGCGCGGCAGCTTTTGATGAAGCAAATGATGGCGCAAGTGCCTCTGGCAGATGTTATTTTGACCAATCCTACGCACTACGCGGTGGCGTTGAAATACGAGAGAGGGGTCGATGTCGCCCCCGTCGTTCTAGCCAAAGGAAAAAACGGGTTTGCAAAAAAGATCAAACAGGTGGCAAGTGAAAGCGGAGTCCCGATGGTAGAAAACCGCCCCGTGGCGCAAGCTCTTTACAAATTCGGAGAAGTCGGAAAAGCGATCCCCCCGCACTTATACCAGGCGATCGCCGAAATTTTGGGCTTCGTTTACAAAACCCACCGCTACTACTTCCACGAACTCAAATCGCGGAGGCTCCGCGCGCAACCGCCCCAACAGGGACCCAAAGCGTAACCTATGGCGGCGATCTCACCTAAAAAAGCAGGGGGCAAGAGCTGGCTTTGGATGCTCGTCAAAGCCGACATCCTCTTCACCATCGCCATCTTCGCCATCATCGTGGTGATGGTGTTGCCCGTCCCCCCGTTCTTTTTGGATGTGCTCCTGTCGGCAAACATCGCCATATCCATCTTGATCTTGATGGTCATCGTCTATGTCCGCAAACCGACGGAGTTTTCGAGTTTCCCGACCGTCCTGCTCGTCGTCACTTTGCTCCGGCTTTCCTTGAACATCGCCTCCACCCGCCTGATCCTCATGGACGGCTACGCCGGCGAAGTCATTGAAGCGTTCGGGAAGGTCCTCATCGGAGGAAACTATCTCGTTGGTGCCGTGGTGTTTATCATTTTGGTCATCATCAACTTCGTCGTTATCACAAAGGGCGCGGGGCGTATCGCCGAAGTTTCTGCCCGCTTTACTTTGGACGCAATGCCAGGGAAACAAATGGCGATCGACGCGGAGTTGAACGCCGGCATCATCGACGAAATAACGGCTTCTCGGCGACGCCTGGCGATCCAAAACGAAGCCGATTTTTACGGGGCGATGGACGGTGCCAGCAAATTCGTGCGAGGCGATGCCGTCGCGGGCATCATGATCACTTTGGTCAATGTGCTCGGCGGCCTGGGGATCGGGATGCTGCAAAAAAACATGGCCTTTGGCGATGCCCTCAAAAAATACACTTTGCTCTCGATCGGCGATGGCCTGGTTTCGCAAATTCCCGCGCTGATCGTTTCGGTCGCGGCGGGCTTGTTGGTCACGCGGACGGCGGACGACAACGACATGGGAAAATACATTTCCGACCAAATCACGGGATACCCGAAAGCGATGGTGATCGTCGCGGTCGCCCTGGTGATTTTCGCGGTCGTTCCCGGATTACCCAAATCGCCGTTTCTCATTTTGGCGGTGATTTTCGGTACCTTCGCGTGGATCCTGATCAAGAACCCGAAGGAAAAAACGACAGGAGGAACGGGGGGACCCGGCGGTACCAATGCGGCAGGAGCACTCACGGATAAAAGCGGCGCAGCGTTGCCCGCCCCTTCGAACGCCTTGCCTTCGACCACCGAAGAGATGAGAAAACTCACGGAAACCGAAGTGCTCGCCATCGAGCTAGGTTACGGGTTGATCAAAATGGCAGACCGGACACAAGGAGGCGATTTGCTGGACCGCATCACCGGGGTGCGGCGCGCCTTCGCGGGAGAATCGGGAATGGTCGTGCCACCCATCGCCATCCGCGACAGCCTCGACCTAGAATCGAATCAATACCGGTTCATGCTCCGGGGAAAAGCGGTGGCCTCGGGGACGGTGATGTCCGGACGGTTTTTAGCAATGAATGTCGGCGGTGCAGGAGGCCCGCTAAAAGGTGTCCCGACAAAAGAGCCGGTTTTCGGATTGGACGCATTTTGGATTACAGACGAAGACCGGAGAGAGGCCGAACTTCTCGGCTTCAGCGTCGTCGATGCGGTTTCGGTGATCATCACCCATCTTTCGGAAACGCTCAAGCAAGTCGCCTCCCTGGTTTTGAACCGCCAAGAAGTGCAGAGCATGATCGATGGGATCAAGCAGACCAACCCCGCGTTAGTCTCCGAACTTTTCCCCGATCTCGTCAACTTGGGGGTGATCCAGCGAATCTTGGAAAACCTTTTGCGGGAAGGAGTTCCGATTAAAAATCTGACGGTGATCCTCGAGGCGGTGGCGGATTTTGCCCCCGTCACAAAAAATCCCGACGAGCTTTCCGAACAAGTGCGCAAACGCCTGGGAATGTATTTCGTCGGCAATTACGAAACCGAGCCCGGCATACTCAAAGTAATCACCCTGGACCCTCGCCTCGAACAAAACCTCACCGAACGCATCCAGCGGACCCACTTTGAAATTTTGTTGAGCGTCGATCCGCACACCGCCCAATACATGCTCAGGGAACTGAACGAACGCTCGAATTTTTTGGTGGAACAAGGGCTTCTCCCCATCGTGGTCACGGGCGCCGAACTGCGCCTGGCTTTCAAGCGTTTTTTCGAGCCTTCGCTCCCGCGCCTCATCGTTCTTTCTTACCAAGAAATCCCTCCGCAAGCCGAAATCCAGACCTTGGGGATCATCATGCAACCTCCTCCGCCCCAAGGCATCCCGCGGACATAACCCGGAAAAATAAACGATGCTCCGCCCGTCTTTCGTCGCGTTCGCCTGTTTTTTCGGTGTGCTCGTTTCCTGTTTCGGCGAGGTCCCTCCGCAAGGTGCAGAAGTGGGCAAACAAGCCGAATTTTGCGCAAAAGAACTTGCGAAACAAGCGGTTGCGCTTCCGCCGGAAGGCAGGCGGGAAGTTTTGAAAAAAGCGTTAGCCGTCGTTTTGCTCGCGGAATTCGGAAGGATTTTACCCGCCGATTTGCCTTTGTCCGAATACGAAAAATTGGAGCCCTTATTTTTGTCCGACCTTTACGATTCTTCGGTCAAGCAGAAGCAGGCAGAGCTTTTTCCTTCCGCAGACGGGGTGGCTTTTGACGGCACCCGGTTGAACGGTTCAGGCTTTGCCCGCATCGACCAACTCGTCGGAACAGACGGCCGCCCCATCGCTTTCGACCGCCGCCTGCCATCGAAAGTCGTCCCATTAGATGCCAATGCCGCGGAAAGGATGAACCAGACGGTCGCCCAATTTTCTTCCGAGCCCGATTCTCTGGCGATCCGGAATGGCATAGACCGGCTTTACGGTTTGCCAGTAAAAGCAGGCATCGCCGCTGACGGCGTTTTCTTTCGTTCCTATGCAGGCAAATTGGACGACTACTACTACCGCCTGGTGCAAGAAAATCCCAGCCCCGTTTCGGAAATGGATTTCTATGCGATCGCCGAAAGCCTTCCTGGACGGAGATTCCACCCGCTGGTCGGAGTGGGCGCGCCGGGAAGCGTCCCCGCCCCGTGGTTCAGCTTGGGCGATGTGCTCTCCGGAGGAGGACTGCTGGCCGTAGATGACTTCCGCAGGAAAAACCCGAAATACGGGGCGGAAAACCCGTTTTTTGGTTTCGCCGCCAGAGTGCTTCCTTTTTTGGGGGCGTCGGCAGGAAAAAATAAGCCGGGCGAAGAGTTGCGGGTTTCGTCTGACACGATCCGCAAAGCAATCCAAAACCCCCGCCGTTTTGCGCCCTCCCCCGTGAAACCAATCTTCCACGACCCTTCCCGCTTTTACGGGAGAGCTTCCGGCAGCCTTTATCTTTTTGTCGCCAAACGCTTGTCGAAAAAAGAACTGGCGGCAGAAATCGCGAAAATCGATTTTGCGACACCCCTTCCCGACCTCCCCGTTGCGCCCGACGCAAACATCGTGTTTTCAGACCCTTCCGCATGGAAAAACGAGGAATTTTTCAAGGACTTACCCGCCTTGGTCGATGTGGATACGCCGAAGAAATTTGACCCCACGGGGCTTTATTCCGATGTGGAACAAACGGCGGAAACCGAAGTTCCTCCTGCCGACCTTTTGGGGCGCCCACCGAAAAACGGGGAAGTCGCGCAACCCCCTCCGCTTCCTCCGAACGGCACGCAGGGAAAGTCTCCTTTTTCCGTAGCCCTCCCCAGCAAGACCCCCGGAAATTTGCCGCCACCGGGCGAAAAAACTTTGCAGGCATCCGCGGGTGCTGTCGGAATCCAGCCCATCCCCGGATCGGGCGTCCAACCTTTGCCGGAAGCGCCGCCCGTCGTCGCTCAACTGCCTTCCCTCGATTTGCTCGAACTAGAAAAGCCAAGTGCCACGCCGTCCCCCTCGCCATCCCCCATGCTTATCGCTCAAGTTTCCAAAGAAATACCGCCCACCATGGAACCCTTGCGGCTTTCACCCGAAGAGAAAAAAAATGCGCCCGCGCCTGTTGACCCCGCGCAACTCCTATCAAAAATCGAACCGGCAACGCCCTCTCTCCCGCTCGGCTTAACCTCTGGAAACACGAGTTTTACGCCGCAAAATTTGCCGGTTCCCAATTCTTTTTCTTCGCTGTTCGACGCATCCGGCGAAGAGGTTTTGCCATCCTCACTCCCCGTGGTTCGGACGCTCGCCGAAAATAATTTTTCTCCCGACATTCTTCCTGGAGCCGCAGGAGATTTTTTGACAGCCGAAAATTTGGTTCCGAAAATTGACCCTCTGGCACCGATGCGCCTAGAGCCGGCGAGCGACCCTTTACTCGCCCAAACAAGCACCCTCCCCCCGCCTGAAATTTCCGTCACAAAAGAAACTCCGTCCCGGCAAGAATCGAAAGTTTCCACGGTCAAACAACCCTCGGCATCTTTCAATCCGATGTCGTTTCTCACCCCCATGGAAACCAAAATCGCCCGGCTAACCCTGTCGAGCCTGAACGCTCCCGCTTCTCCGGAACTCCCTGTCCAAGAAATTGTTGCGCCAACCCTTGCCGCCCTTTCTCCCCAAAAATTGGAGCCTGCCGAAAGAAGCTTTCAGGCCATTTCTTTCCCGTCTCCGGCACTCCGGCTCCCCCCCGAAACAGAAATTTCTCCTCTCGCCGACTCCTCCCGTTTGCGCACGCGCCTGCTGGAAGTCCCCAAGCCAATCGACAGAGACCGTTTGCTCTTGGCAGACTCTTCTCCGTCTCCAAAATTTTCTATCGGCGGGCTGCCGCCTTCCGATTTTCTTCCGCTCCCCGAAACAGTCGGCGAAGTTTCTCCTTCCGAAAAAAACCTCGCGGCAGCGCTGGAAGGAAAAGCAAAAAACCCCGTCCAAAAAATCATTCCTCCTTTGCCCAAAGGAAACTATGTCGCCGTCGTTTCGCCCAGCGGTCGCGCATCCGCGGAATATCTCGCAAAAATTTCTTCAAACGACCGCCAACTTTCCGAAAATGCAAGCCAGATCAACCGGGTGAATTGCTATTTGAAATGGTTGAGTTCCGCGCTTGTCCCCGTAGAAAAAGAAATCGACCGCTCGGGCGGTGCCTCCCAGCCAGCAGCGTTGCAAGGGCTGGTAGCAACCTCGGAAAAAACCGAAGATTTTCTCGGGGAGCTTTTGTCGGTTCGTGAAAAATTGCTAGGGGCAAGGGAAGGACTTTTGAAAGAGCGGGGCAAGTTGCGCTCCGAAATCGAGGACCGCCCGCTCCAAGAATCTTTGGCGCGACTGGAAGCAATTATAGGAAAAGGGAAAGGAATCTGAGCGGGTTTTCCCGAAAAGAAAAAGCCCTGAAAAAAAC
>DYNR01000272.1 GCA_020720945.1 Chthoniobacter flavus
AGAAGCGCAGTTGACGGCAGCCGATGTTTCGAGTAGATTGCACAGGTGAAGACCGTTTTATACATCGACGACAGCAGGATGGCCCAGCAGATCATGCCCCGTTTTTTGGAAGGTCTATGCAAGGTCAGCATCGCCGAATCCCTGGAAGAGGCTTCAAAAAAAATGGAGTCGGAACGGTTCGATCTCATCATTGCGGACTACCTCTATCCCGAGGGTGATGTTCTGGGTTTTTTACAACACATTCGGAAGGAAAAAGATGCGAGGGAACTCCCGATTGTTGTTGCAAGCGGTTCGATGGATCGCCGGATGGTGAGCTATGCGATGAGGATGGGTGCCAACGACTGCCTGCAAAAACCCTACCGCAAACAAGAAGTCTGCGAGATGGTCGAACGGATGTTCCAAGAACCGTATGTGAAAACCTCCGAAAACGATGTCGCCGTGGTCGCCGCCGTCGAATGGGAACAATCCGGTAAATTCTACCAGTTCGCCCCAGAAATTAACGCCCTTGTTGAAGGTTCCTCCGTTTCGGACGCTTCCGAAAAAATGAAAGCTTTGGTCCAAAAGCAATTTTCGAATGGTGTCAAAATGGGCTATGTGGTTCACACCCGCTTGGTTTCCCACTTGGCCGAAGCACAAAAAGCGCCAAGTGCCGACTGCGCATGAACGAAAGAGACCCGTCCCTCCCGCTGGCGGTTTTCGACCTCGCCCCCGTCCCCCAGTTTATCTGCGATTTCGAGTCCCTCCACTTCATCCAAGTCAATTCCGCTTGGGAAAAAATGACAGGCTGGACAAGGGAATCGGTGCTCGGCGTTTCTTGGTGGGAACTAGGGATGCACACGGAAGAAATCGGGGGAAGAGAATTTTGGGCGTTGCTATACAGAGTCCAAACCGACCGCCAAAGGATCTGTCGGCGAGTTTCTTTTTTGCGGCAAAACGGCGAGTTGCGCATCGGGGATTTTTCCGTTCAAGTCGTCCGCATCAACGAGGCTCGCTGCGTTATCGGTTTCATCGAAGATGTGACTGGTGAGGTGTCGCTCTCCAGAGATTTGAACACCACAAAAAAGGAGTTCGCCCAGCTTTTCGATTTTTCTCCCGTGGGCGTAGCCATCGTCGCCCCCGCCTCCCTGACAATCCAAGAACACAACCGCTCGCTGGCTGCATTTTTCGGCTTCCTCGGAGAAAACCTGCTCGGCAAAAAAATGGAGCAACTGACTAGCGAAGACTGGCGGGAAGAAGAAAAAAACAAATTGGGTGAAGTCCTCAAAGGTCTCCGCGAGGGGTATGAAATGGAATACGCCATCCCCAGAGATAACAACGACGAGTTGTGGGTGCGCAAGACCGTTGTCGCCGTCCGATCCGTCAGCGAAAATCTGGAGCACCTTTTCGCGTTTTACGAAGATATTTCCCAACACAAAAAACTCGAAGACCGCTTGCGGAGGGAGGGTGCCATCCTCGCAGAAAAAGTCAAAGAACGGACGGAGGAACTCGAAGTGGCAGTCTATGCGGCAGAAAGGGCAAACAACGCAAAAAGCCTTTTCTTGGCAAAAATGAGCCACGAATTGCGGACTCCTCTCAACGGGATTATCGGAATGACCGAACTGGCGGAAGATGCCGAAGATCGGACGGTGCGGACGGATTTCTTGCGCGTGGCAAGGGAATCCGCGGAAGCACTCCTGACCATCGTCAACGACATTTTGGATTTCTCAAAAATCGAAGCGGGAAAATACGAGCTGGAATCCGAGCTTTTTTCTCCCGAAACTTGCGTGGATTCCGCAGTGAAACTCCTCTCTCTGAAAGCGGAGCAAAAAGGAATTAAACTGCTTTGTGATGTTGCTCCAGAAGTCCCGCCCGTTGCGCTGGGCGATCTTGGCAGGCTACGCCAAATCATTTTGAATTTGCTCGGAAATGCTATCAAGTTCACCGATGCGGGAAAAATCGAAATCGAGGTTTCGATGGAATACCAGACGCAAGAAGAAATGTCTCTCTTGTTCAAAGTCAAAGATACGGGCGAAGGGATCCCTTTCGAAAAACAAGATAAAATTTTTGACGCTTTTTCGCAGGTTGACGACTCGGTTTCCCGGCGCCACGAAGGCACGGGATTGGGCCTGACTATCTGCGCCCAACTCGTCAACCTGATGGCGGGAAAAATCTGGCTAGAAAGCGAAGTCGGGCAAGGGTCCACTTTCTTTTTCTTGGTGCATTTCAAAAGGGCGAGGACGGCAGAAAAAATGGAAATCGACCTCCAAGGGAAGCTCCTGCTTGTCGCCGATGCAAACCAGACGCACCGCGAATCTCTCACGAAAATGCTGGAAAGCCGTGGTGCTGAAGTGGTCGCGTTTGATTCCATGGATCGCCTGCTGGAAGGCTGGGACCACGCTTGCGAAAAAGGAATCGATTTGTTTTTGTCGGATTTATGCTTCGGTTACGAGAGGGGCGAAGGGATCGGGTTGTGGCTGGAAAAATCGATGCCGAAACGAGTTTTTCCAGCAATTCTCATGGTGAACCCGGAATGCAAAAGTTGCGGCCCCGTCTTGCCTCCACACCGCACCCGCTACCTCCGCGTCTCCTTGGTGAAACCTCTTTACTGGGCGGAATTAGATGCCGCCATCGATCGGTGCTTCTACTCTTTCGCAAAAGAGTTGGAGAAAGAATCCTCGCAAGAAGAAGAAACCTTTCTGCACAAGGGAAAACTCGCAGGCATCAAAGTCCTCGTGGCCGAAGACAACCACACCAACCAAATGGTTTTACTCCATTTTTTCGAAGGCTTCGGTGTGCGCTCTAAGTTTGTGGCGACGGGCATCGAAGCCGTCCATGCGATCGAAAAGGAAAATTTCGACCTTGTTTTGATGGATGTCAATATGCCGGAAATGGACGGGATCCAGGCGACAAAGGTCATCCGCGAAACGGAAAAAAACACGGGGAACCACCAGTTGATTTATGCGATTACGGCGATGGCTTTGCACGGCGATAAGGAAATGTGCATGGCTGCTGGGATGGATGGATACTTGTCCAAGCCTGTCCGCAAAAAGGAATTAGCCGCAGTTCTTTGGAAAGTTTACGGCAGAGAAGGGGATGGCGAAAAAAAAGAAATCCCCAGCGAAGAAATCTGCGAAGAGGATCGGGGAAGTGCGATCAACGCCGAAATCATCCTGTCCGATTTGGGCGGCGACATAGAGTTTGCCGTCTGTCTGGCAGAAACGGGACTCCGGGAACTCCCCGTCTATTTAGAGGAAATCCGTGAGGCATCTAAAAAATCGAATGCCAATCTCTTGCGGGTCGCCGCTCATACGGCAAAAACACTTTTCGCCCAGTGGGGAGCGATGGATGCTAGGAATTTGGCTTACGAATTGGAAAAACTCGGCATTCAAGGGCATTTGACGG
>DYNR01000273.1 GCA_020720945.1 Chthoniobacter flavus
TTTAGGTTAATTTTTCCGCTTTTTTGCGGCGACATGCAAAACGATGGAAGCGTGGATGGCGATAGAAGATGCCAGCCCGATAAGGTGGAACGGGAGAGATGCAAACGGAGAAATCACCCAAAGAGCAACCCCGCCGGCGGGAAAGAAAAGAACAACGGCGGAAACCAGCCCCGGATTGTAACGGCGCATTGCAACCCCTTGCCCGACATGGGCAAGCGCATTGACAAGAACTAAATAAACCCCGATCAAACCGAAGCCGACATGGAAAAAGAAAGCCAAAAGAATGGACGCCAAGTTCACTCCCCACACCCCGAAAACATTCACGAAAAAAACATACGGACGCGACAAAAGCTCCTTGCCTCCCCCCAAAGCATCGTTGACAAAAACCCGGAAGCGGTCGTTGTCGTGCTCCTCGTATTGGTGGAGCATATAAACGGGAAGTTGGAGAAAAACGCAGAGCATGGCAACGCCCCACGATGCCGCAAAAACGGGCAAAAGACCGAGCAGCAAAAAGGCGCAGAGGAAGCCCCCGTAAACCCAGTCAGAAACGATGCGATCCGTGTCGAAATATTTCATAGCAAAAAGAAACTAGCGAGAATGCGGAAGAAGTACAATGCGGCGGTTTTTTGGGCGAACCACCAACCTGCCCAACCGTTCACCCGATGACAATTTTTCTCCCTCAAAACTTCCGATAAACAGCGCGTGAATCTCAATCCTTTTTCAATCCTCAAAAATCTCGCTTCTCTTCGCCTGAAAACAGCCTGCAAACTCGCATATCATGCTGTTCCATAGGAAGTTGTGCTACAACTTGGAACGGGAAACAAACCCCCCAAGCTTCCACGAAATTTTCTCGCAAATAACGGTCATAATACCCCCTTCCCCTCCCGAGTCGCCCCCCATCCAGCGAAAACGCCAATCCCGGCACAAGCAACACATCTCCCTCCGCCGGCTCCCCCTCCTCTCCCCCCTCCCCCGGTTCTCGCACCCCCAACGCGTTTTTGCTCAATCCTTCCAACTCTCGGACACGGTAATACCGCATCGTTTCCCCAAAAATTTTCGGGAGGTAAAGAGCTTGTCCCTCCAATAGCGCAGACAACCAATCCGGTTCGCCTTTCAACGGAAAAAAACCGAACACCCGCGCCGCCGAGCACCACGCTTTTTCGGCCGATAGTGCCGCCGCAATCCTCCGCGAAAAAAACTCGCGCTCCTGCGGAAGCATCCGTCGAATTTCTCCTTTCATTTTTTCTCGCAACCTTTGCTTTTCCTCGGATTCCATGCCGTGTATAGTATCGCAACCCCGTGAAGAAGTTGATCAAAAAAGCCCAGGCCTTGCGGAATGCTTTGCGCCGAAAAAAACCGGAACACCACGCCGACATGAAACTCGGCGAGGGTTGGAACCGAAGAAATTTTTTAGCGGAAGTCCTCATCCCTTCCCTCTTCACTCGGCGAGACGGCGCACCCCAACCCGCCAATTTCCCCACCCTCGAGTCCAACCAATTCTGTGTCACTTGGATCGGCCACGCCTCTTTCCTCATCCAAACCCGCAGCCACAACATCCTCATCGACCCGAATTGGGCGCGCTGGCTGAAAATCATCAAACGCATCCGCCACCCGGGAATCGAACTCCACGACCTCCCCGCCATCGATTTAGTCCTGGTCACCCACGCCCATTTCGACCACCTCGATAAAAAAACCCTGCGGACTATCGCAGACCGCCAACCGATCGTCGTCCCGGAATGCGTCGGCAATTTAGTCTCGAACCTCGGCTTCCATTCCGTCCAAGAACTCGCACGCTGGCAATCCTACGAAACCGGCGGACTAAAAATCACGCTCACCCCCGCATTCCATTGGGGCGCAAGGGTTTTACACGACTCCCACCGCGGCTTCGGCGGTTTTGTTATCGAGTTTGAAGGCCGCTCGATCTTCCACGCCGGTGACACCGCTTACTTCGACGGATTCAGCGAAATCGCCGACCGCCACGCCATCGACCTCGCCCTTTTGCCCATCGGCGCATACGACAACATGAGCCAGCGGGATGTCCACATGAACCCCGAACAAGCACTGCAAGCTTTCCGCGAGTTGCGTGCAACGGCGATGGTTCCGATGCACTACGGCACTTTCCGCCTCAGCTTCGAACCCGTTGACGAACCTCCCGCCCGCCTCATGAAACGGGCGAACGAACTCGGCCTCCAAAATTCCGTCCACATCCTACGGGAAGGAGTTCCCGCCGTTTTCTAAGAGCGCAAAAAAATCAGGCAAAAATCGTCCCGCATGACCCTCGCTTATTACATCCACCAACTAGACCCCTTTCTCGCCGAATTCGCCCCCGGCTTCGGCATCCGCTGGTATGGGCTTTCTTACCTCGCCGCTTTCGCTTGCGGCTGGTGGCTCTACCGCCTGCTATCGAAAAAAGGTTACGCCAACCTGCCCGAAAACCAAGTGGGAGATTTTATCGCGTGGTGGGTTGTCCTCGGGACAATCCTCGGCGGGCGAATCGGGTATATGCTTTTTTACCAGTTCGACGAATTCCTCCAAAATCCGGCGCAAATCGTCCGGGTCTGGGAAGGCGGGATGTCCGCCCACGGAGGTATGCTCGGCTTGCTGATCGCCACCGTCGCATACTCAAAAATTTACCGCATTTCTTGGCTCAATCTCGGCGACAACTTGGTGGTCGTCGCCCCTGCCGGCCTTTTTTTTGGTCGCTGCGCAAACTTCATCAACGGGGAGCTTTTCGGCAGAATCACGACCGTCCCTTGGGGAGTGCAATTCCCCCAAGAACTATTTTACAACCCCTCGCTGGGTGCCCGCCTAACACAGGTCGCCCCCTCGCTTTTCCCCCCCTCCGCCAGCACAGAAAATTTTGTCACCACCATCCAGTCTTCCCCCGCCGCCCAAGAAATCGCAGCAACAATTTTACCTGTCCGCCACCCATCCCAGCTTTACGAAGCATTTTTTGAAGGTGCCCTCCTCCTCGCCATCCTGTGGATTCTCCGCACCCGCTTCCGATTGCCGGACGGCATTTTAATGGGCGCATTTTTCATCCTCTACGCACTCGCCCGCAGCTCGGTCGAGTTTTTCCGCGAACCCGATGCCCCTCTAATCGCCGCCCTCACCCGCGGACAATTCCTCTCCCTCTTCCTGCTATTAGGCGGGATCTGCGTCCTTTTCTATTCCATCAAACACCCGCAATACCCGCTCCGCCACCCTACCAAAAAATAAGGGGCCGCTCAAAAAAAATGTCACCGGTGGCGCAAAAATTTCACCAGAACAACAGCACCCACCGTCCGATCAAAACGGACAGGTCTAGTGTCCAATCAAGATTGGAATGACGCTTAGAACGCCGGATTTTTAGTTCAGGGCAAGG
>DYNR01000274.1 GCA_020720945.1 Chthoniobacter flavus
TTCTGTTTTCTTTTTGCCTTCCTGCCGCTTCGCCCCTGCGTGCCGATTGCCCGCTATCCCTGCAATTTTCTCCCTGCAAAAAAACACTAGCCACCGCCGACCGCATTTTTGCGAAACTCCAGAAGGAAGACCGCGTCTGGGGGGCGTATCCCATTGATTTGGGGATGGATGCGCTTTTGGCTCTCCACCAGGCGACCGGCGACACCCGCTACCGCGATTTTGTGATGGCGAAGCTTTACCGCCGCAATCTCGGGCTAGACGATCCGATCCCTTACCGATCCCAACCATTCGGGCACTTGAATTTCCGGGTTTACGAGATTACGGGGAGCAAGCAGGCCGCCGAAGTTTTTGTCGGGGAGTCCCTGCGTTACCGTGCGGAGATGCCAAGAGGCAAGGGCGGGATTTTCCTTCACGAAGGGAAAAACGAAGGAGAGCCAAAAGTGCTCATCGATGCCATGCAAGATTATGCCAGCAGGATGGCGAGAGCGGGGAAACTTTTGGGGAGCAAAGAGATGGGTGCCGAGTGCGTCAAGCAGTTCCGCCTTTACCGCAACCTGTTACGCGATCCGAGGAACGGTCTTTGGAGCCAGGGGGTCGGGTGGGAGCCTGATCCGAAAAAAGTTTCCCCTGGCGCGTGGTCTCGCGGGCAAGGTTGGATTTTGCGGGGAATGACCGATGCGTTGGGAGCCTTGCCGCCCGATTCTCCCGAGCATCGCGAGTTGCTCGGATACTACCGCGAATTAGTCGATGCGCTGTTGCCCCTCCAAGACAAAAACGGGTCGTGGCACGCCTTGCCGGACTTGCCGTTTTCTGCATCTCCGGCGGAAACCAGCGGCACTGCCCTCATCTGCTGCGCCCTTTATCGGGGTTTGCAAAACGGTTGGCTTCCGCAAAAGGGCTACCGTCGCGCCGCCGAGCGAGCGTTTGCCGCCATCGAAAAAAAAGTCGGGCGCGACGGCACCGTTTCCGGCGCGTGTGTCGGCCCCGGTCCCATGTCCGAAAAACACTTGCCCCTCTACAAAGGAAAAGCATTTCGTGAAGACGACCCCCACGGCACTTTCGCCGTCCTTTACGCCTGCGCCGCCCGCGCAGACTTTTTGCGATGCACGCACAACCCCGCCGCCCCCTCGGCAACTCCTCAAAAATCCCGCTAACCCGCACGATTGCCCCACTTCCCGTCCGCCCATGATTCTCGATACCCACCCGCTGTTTCAGTTCTTAGGAAAAACTTCTTTCTACGCCATCCGCATTGATGGGGAAGGGCGTTTGCTCCATGCCGGGCATGGCCCAATCCTCGCAACTTCCTCGGATTCAGCTAGTTCCGCGCCGATGACCGGAGGGTATTTTGTCCGGGAATGGGCGGGAAACTCTTTGGAGCTACCGGGGTTCGGCGATTTGTCCAACGACGAAGTCGCGTTAAAAATTTCTTTTGCGAAAGGCGGGGAGCCTCCTGTGCGCGACTTGCGCTTGCGTTATGCGGGGCATTCGCTCGCGGGCGATGCGCGGAGCGGCAGCGATCCCGACCACGGCTTGCCTACGCGCGTCCGCTCCCCGAGGCAAACTTTGAAGGTCGAACTTTTTGATGCGCTTTTCGATTTTCGCGTCACCGTCTGTTATCGTTTTACGCCCGAGCACGACATCATCGAACGCTGGCTGGAAATGAAAAATTTCGGTTCTTCTGTCGCCACCGTCGAGCAATGTTTTTGGGGCGCGCTCCCCGCTGGGCATGGCACATGGGAGCTAACGCACCTTGATGGCTTTTGGGCGACCGAGACCCACATCAACAGGGAGATTCTCCGTTTTGGGACGAAGTCCATCGAAAGCCGCACGATTCACACCGGTGCACTCCACAACCCCGCTTTTTTCCTCAATCGGACCAACCGTGCGGGATTTGATTTCGGGGAGGTCTGGTTTGGGGCACTGGCTTTCAGCGGTAACTGGAAAATGTCTTTTCACGCCCGGCACGACCTTTTCCTGCGAGCTTTTGCGGGTTACAACCCCTACGACTGCGAGTTTTCGTTGTCGCCGGGTGCCTCCCATTCCACGCCCGCATTTCTCTTCGGGCTTTCCGTGGATGGCTGGAACGGTGCTTCCCGCCGTTTGCATGGATTCCAGCGCGACCGCATCCTGCCGTTCGTCGGCGACCGCCCCGTGGTTTACAATAGCTGGGAAGCCACTTCCTTCGGTGTCACCGAAACCAACCAAAAAAATCTTGCGGCAATCGCTGCCTCGCTCGGTGTAGAAGTTTTTGTGTTGGACGATGGGTGGTTTAGTAGCCGCAGGAATGCGGAGGCGGGACTCGGCGATTGGTGGGTTAGCAAAGACGCGTTTCCTGACGGGTTGGCACCTCTCGTGGAAGAGGTCGAACGCCTCGGGATGAAGTTCGGAATCTGGATAGAGCCAGAAATGGTGAACCCCGATAGCGAGTTGTATCGCGCTCACCCCGAATGGGTTTTGCATTATCCGGGGCGTCCGAGGACGGAAATGCGGGGGCAGCTCATTTTAGATTTTGGGCGGCAGGAGGTGGTGGATTATCTCTACGGCACCATTTCCGAACTCCTCCGGACCCATCGCATTTACTACATTAAATGGGATATGAATCGCACGGCATCCGAAGCTGGATCCGTGGTTGGAAAAGAAATTTGGTTCCGCCACTGCGAAGGCGTTTACCGTCTTCTCGATCGGCTCCGGCGCGAGTTTCCCCTCGTTTCATTCCAGGGTTGTTCGGCGGGAGGTTCCCGCGTGGATGCGGGCATGATGGCGCGTGTGGACGAGTTTTGGACGAGCGATAACACGGATGCGCTCTGCCGTGTAGCGATCCAAGAAGGCTTCAATTACGCCTATGCGCCACGCGCCATGAGTTGCTGGGTGACGGACGAACGCAATGACCAAACCGGGCGCGTTTCTTCTCTCGCCCTCCGTTTTGATGTGGCTATGCGAGGTGCTTTGGGTATTGGAACCAATCTCCTGCATCTTTCCGAGAAAGAAAAAGAGGAATACCGCGAGCGCGTTGCTTTTTACAAAACCATTCGGCATCTCGTGCAAAACGGGGATTGTTACCGGTTGGCGGAACTCGCCGAGCATCAAGCTTCCGTTTGGCAATTTGTCGCCGGAGATGCTTCGGAAGCCGTGGTGTCTTTTGTTGTTGCGTCGCACCGGACGGCCCAAGTCCTTCCCGCTTGTCCGCTGAAAGGCTTGGATGCGGGTGCTGTTTATACGGCAAAAGATTATCGGGGAGAGACTTTCTTTCAAGCGACGGGGCGCGAGTTGATGACCCTCGGCGTGGGGGTTCGTTTCCCGCAGGACGGTCCGATTTTGATTGATATTGGCTTTTCGAGGACGCTCCACCTCAC
>DYNR01000275.1 GCA_020720945.1 Chthoniobacter flavus
TTTCGCTCCAATGCCTTACAGATCTTCTTTGCATTTATCTCACGGATTCAGGTTCCTAAGACCTGACGCGAAATGAGTTCATCGAAAAAACAAATTATTTTTCCGTTTGCTTTGTCAGCGGTTTTCCAGCAACTTCATGCCATAAAACGGACAGGATACATCGCTAGCTGGATCGGGGGGGCGGCTCTGGCAGCCTCCCTTGCGGGATGCGTGTTGCTGGATGTACGAAAAAATGGTCAAAAACTTACCGATTATGGCGTGATCCCCCTGCAAATCACCAATGCTCATTCTACGACAGCTTACGCATTGGCTCTCGCTCCAGGGGGAAAACCCACCGTCATCGCTGCGCAAGAAGTCCCAAAAAATGGGGCGGTCGTCCTGCTTGCCCCCGTCGGCCAACCATGCGAAATCATTGCTTTCTCAGACCAAAATGGCAACCGCCGCTTCGATCCGGGAGAAGCCTCCGCCCGTATCGACCGAATGCTTCCCGTCCAGCTTTCCGACGCGGCTTCTACCACCAAACCGCATCAAATGCGCCTCGCCCACGGCTCTGGGGCGATCCCTCCCCTCCTCGCTATCCCGCCAAAGGACAGCACCGCGGCAAATGCAAATCTCGATCTACACCTCGGGGAAGTCGTGAGCCTGGCCGATAGCCGCTTCTCCGCAGAAAACGGGACTCTGGGACTCTGGCAACCTTTTACCTTCCTCGAAAAACTCGGTTGGGGCATCTATTTCTTGCAACCCTATGACCCACAAAAAATCCCCGTAGTTTTTGTCTATGGCATCAATGGCTCTCCCCAGGACTGGCGTTCGATGATCGCCTCTTTGGATCAGTCGAAATACCAGCCTTGGTTCTTCCATTACCCTTCCGGTATCCGATTGAAAAAAGCTGCCAACGGCCTGGCCCAAGCTCTTCTTCTCTTGAAAATGCGCTATGACTTCCCCTCGCTGTATATCGTGGCCCACAGCATGGGCGGCTTGGTCGCAGGGGGTGCAGTGACGCTGGCAACCGCTCCTCCCGAGGAAGACTTCATCCCGAAATTCGTCACGCTCTGCACGCCATGGGGCGGCGATGCGTCCGCGGATAGCGGTGTAAAGCACCTGAAGTATCCCGTTCCGGCTTGGATCGACATGCAGCCTAGCAGCCACTACCTCAAACACCTTTTCGCAAACAAACTTCCCGCAAAAACACGCCATTTCCTGATCTTCGACTTCCAAACACACCAAGCCCCCTGGCTCAAACGGGATAACGATGGGGTCGTCCAAGTCGCCAGCGAGCTCTTTCCGCCAGCACAGGCCGGAGCGCAAGCGATGTTTGGCTTCCCTTACAACCATGTCGAGATACTCGGAAAACCCGATGTCCACGCCAAAGTAAATGAATACCTCTCCCTTCCGTAAAGTGGAAACCCTTCGAGCAATCCTCCTCGCCTTGGCTCTCGCCGCCCTCTCGCCGCTGCCAGAGGCGAATGCCGGGGAAAAAAACTCCCTCGCCGAAACCCCGCCCCCCCACTCTTTCCTCGACCCGATCAAGGACTTCGCCAGAGATTCGATCCTCCACCCGAAAACACCTTTCGAGATGGTACCGGGCAAAGACCCCAATAGCTGGGGCTTCTCCATCGAACCCTACCTCTGGCTCATGGGCATCAACGGTACCTCCGCCATCGGGACACTGCCAGCCGTCGATATCAGCGCAAATTCTCAAAAAGTCCTCCAACAGCTCGAATGGGGTGTCATGTCCATGGCGGAATTACGCAAGGGACGCTGGGGTATCCTCGCCGATGGCTACTACGCAGCACTCTCGGGAGAGGGCGACTTGGGCGGCTATTTCTACCAGTCCGGCAACCTCGAAATGCAACAGGCACTCGCCTCGCTCTCCCTCGCTTACCGCATCGTCGATGACCGCCGTGGCTTCCTAGACTTCTACGCTGGCGCAAGATACAACTACCTCGGTATCCAAATGACATTCCGCCAGGACCGTGACGGCATCAATTTTGTCGGCGAGCAAATCTCGGACAATGTGGCTTCGAAAATATCTGCCCAAGTGGAAAGCATGGTCGCCTCTTTCAAAACACAAGACGAAGGCACTTTTACCGCCGCCGTAGAAAACGAATTGTCTGCCGCCCTCCTTTCTCCCAGATCCCAATCCAAAGCTTCCCCAGAAAATCTCGTCCTCCTCGACCGCCTGGTAAAACCCTCCTCGCGCCGCGACCGTGGGATCGGACGGAACCGCGACAGCTCCGCCGCCCGCGACCTCGCCAGAAATGAAAAAATCCGTAGCTCACTCGACCAAAACCGCCTCCGCGATGTCTTGGCTTCCGCACGGGGTGACATCCGCAAATATATCCATGCCGAAGCCGCAGCCAAACTCGCAGCCTCCAACGGCACTCTCACCTCCGAAATCCAGTCCCGCGCAGATGCCGCAAAAAAGAAGCTGGCACAAAGCATCTCGTCTGCCTTGGCCGACTCCCTCCCTCTCTCGGAATCAGTTACGCAATGGTGGATCGATCCCATCGTCGGTCTCCGAGGGCAAATCAACCTCACCCGCTGGCTTTTCCTCGCCGCACAAGGCGATGTGGGCGGCTTCGGTGTAGGCTCCCAAATCACCTGGAATACCCAGGCCACCGTCGGTGTGAACTTTACGCGCAATGTCTTCGCCGAACTCGGCTACCGCTATATGTATGTGGATTACAACAAAAACGATTTCCTTTACCAAATGAACTCGTTCGGACTGTTTTCCTCCATCGGCGTGAAATTCTAATTCTAAGGGAAGCGGAAAATGCTGTTACCTGAATCCGTGGGATAAATGCAAAGGAGAACTGCAAGGCGCTACTTTTTGGTATCGCTCCGGTAGCCGGTCGGGGTCTTTCCTGCCTCCGCCTTAAAATGATGCAAGAAATGCCCGAGGTTGGAATAGCCGGAGGCGCGTGCGATTTCTTCCACCTTTAACCCTGTCTCCCGCAAGAGATATTTTGCCTTTTCGACCCTCGCATTTTGAAGCACGCGAACGGGGTTTTCGCGGAACTCTTTTTTGAAATGAAGAAAAAGGCTCGACCGAGAAATGCCAAAAAACGCGGCGATCTGGCTGACATTGTAGCCCGTCTCAAGCTCGTCGAACATGAAATCTCGGATGCGTTGCGCAAGCGTTTTTTCTTCCAGTGCGGAACGGTTGGGCTTTTTCGTGCAAACCGAAACGAGGTGATAAAGGAGAGCGATGACTTCGGAGTCGGATGCTTCATCGTAGCTCTCGTAAAGCTGCCGTAGCTCCCGGATTTTTTCCTCGAACAACTCGGGAAACTTCACGGAAAGAACCGCTTTTTTTTCGTCCAACCCCGCGAGGTGAAGGTAGC
>DYNR01000044.1:0-7545 GCA_020720945.1 Chthoniobacter flavus
GTTGGTGCGTCGCTCGGGGTCGGAGAGAGAGGCTGGGGGGGGGGATATAACGGCACTCCCGTTCCGATCCACCCGCTATCTCTGCGGAATTTCCGCAAATTGCGGAAAAAAGTTTGACAAATGAGCATCGGTGTGGAAACGGAAAAAAAAATCAAAGGGCGTGATCGGCGAGAGGCGGAGATGGTGAAAATGTGCGCGTCACAATACGGTGTCTCTCCGCGAACCGTGCGGAACTGGCGTGAGATTGGAGATCCCAGATGGAAAAAATTCTGTGATCTCCGCGCAACACAAATCCCTCTCCTAGGTGTAGCCGACGCGAAAACAGATTTCCCGAGTGAGGAGGATGCGGCGGCTCGTCGCTATAATTTTTTGCAAAGCGAAGCCGACCGGCTGATCCAGTCGCAACAGCATGACATTGTCACGCTGCTGCTAAAAAACACGGAGACAGCATACCGGAGTCTTGTTTATGTCCGCGAGGCCCGCCGCAAAAGCGAAATTGAGGGGGGGCGGCTGATCACCGCGGAGGCTTTGGGAGAGATCGTGCGGACGGTCATCGTCCCGCTCAAAGCGGTGCTTGAGTCCCTCCCGAACGATCTGGGAGCCCGTCTCACTCCCGACGATCCGACTCGAGGGTTTGCGGCGGCCGAGGAGTGGTTACACTTGCGGCTGATGCCGCAATACGATTCGTTGCTGGCGGTCTTAGCGACCACGGGGAGGGCGTGCGATGTTGGGTCACAACCTGCTTGACGCACTCAAAATAAAGAAGCCGCCCTCCGTGGTAAAATGGGTGGAAGAGACTCTCCAATTTTCCTCGCGAGTTTCCCCCAACGAACCCGGAGGCGTATCGACGCGGCGGCGGCCTTACATGCGCGAACCACTAGAAAACACTCGCGACTCCACCATCACGGACGAGATATTTTGTTGGGGAGCGCAAGCGGCGAAGACCGCGCTCGCGATGATCAAGCTTGCGTATCTCATCGAGTGGAGGCCGGGCCCGACTTTATGGGTAGTTCCGACCGAGTCCTTCGGCCGGTCGTGGAGCGAGACCCGGTGGCAACCTTTCGTCGAGGTCAATCCGATCCTAGCAGCGCACAAGCCGGACGACTCCGATCGTTACAAGCTTCTCGAGATGCAATACGACCGAATGAATCTGACGGTGGTCGGCTCCAACAGCCCGTCCGCACTAGCATCCCGGCCGATTGCGTACTTGTTTTGCGACGAGGTTTGCAAGTTCGCTCCTGCTTCAAAAAACGAAGCGTCCGCACTCGCGTTAGCCAAGCAACGGACAAAAACTTTTCCCGCTCCCAAACGAGTTCGCTCTTCGACTCCCACGATTTTAAACGACGAGTTTTGGGACGATTATCTCCTAGGCGATCAGCGCAGATATCATGTTTGTTGTCCTGATTGCCGCGGCGAATTTGTCTTTGAGATGCAACAAGATACGCTGATCTGGTCAGATCAAGCGAAAGGGAAAGACGGTAGGTGGGACTTAAACAAAGTCTATGAAACCGCGTATTACCGTTGCCCGCATTGCGGCTTTTCCATCCGCGACGACCACAAGGCAGGGATGCTCCTCGGAGGTGGATGGATTCCTCAAAACAGCGACGCAGAGCGAGGAACGAGGAGCTATCATCTCAGCTCATTTTATTCACCAGACGTCACATTTGGGCGGCTCGCAGTCGAGTTTCTCAAAGCAAAAAAAACCCTCGGCGGCTTGCGGGATTTTCGCAACGGCTGGCTCGCTCTCCCCTACATCGAGTCCGGCAGCGAGGTGTCGCACACGCATCTCACTTTGCGGCAGGCAGAGTATGATCTGGGTACAGTCCCCGATGGGATCGTTGTGCAGGACATCGTTCTCGGGGCCGATGTCCAGCAGGCCTTCGTCAATTATGTCGTCCGCGCTTTTTGCGAAAACGGCAATAGCTTCCTACTCTCCTACGGCCGCGTTTCCGGCGTTGACGATCTGGTCGAGATTGGTTGTACATCTTCCTACCGCATCGGTGGAGCCGACCGAAAAATAGACATTGGGCTTGTCGATTCCGGCTATCTGCCGGAGCACGTTTATCGCGCGTGCTTGGCTGCGATGCGTCGCGGATTTCGCCTGGTCCCAAGCAAAGGCTCCGGCGAAAAATTCCTCACCCGCCCGGTCCGATCCACCGATATCCACATCGGTAAAACCACCTACCACGATTCCCTCATCATCTACTCCGACAACGATTTCAAAAGGCTCCTCTACATCGAGTCCATCAAAAACCAAAACAGCAAATGGTGGATTCCGCGGACCGTTGGGAGCGATTACACCGAGGAGATGTTGCGCGAGCATCTAGTCACCGACAAGCTCGACCGTGTCGTTTGGAAACGCTTCGGGGCCAATCACTATGCGGATGCCGAGAAGCTCTGTTTGGTAGTCCGCTACCAGTCGCGCGGCGGGTAAAATTCGACACCACCTCATTAGGATATGTCCCAATTCGCAGACGCGCTCATGCACTACCGCATCAGGTTTCCCAACATCGAATCCCTCGGGGCTGGCTCACCTCCCGCCCGATGGGCGAAGGAATACGAGGCCGTTTCCGGTGTTGCGTTCGCACCCGTCCTGCTCACCACACACTCCGAAGACGGTCGTTCCGCTTCCGGCCAAGCAGCGTTTTCCTCGCAGTCAAAAATCCGTGCGCTCGTTGCGCGCCGGGCAGAGCTAGACACAGATTTCGCCGCCACCATCGCCTCCCCTCCCCCTCAGATCGGCGGTCAAGTACGGGGCAGCGTCATCCGTTTCGGCCACTAAAAAACAAAGCAAAAAAAATGTCAGAACACGCATTCGACGCGGCCCGCCGCACAGGCTTCCGCGGGTGGTTTTGGTTTCCCTCCCTCGATCCAGACGAGCAGTTACCCCCCGCGTCCCGCACCGTTATCTCGCAGAAAGTCAACTGGTTATACAACAACATCGACTCCATTCGCGTTGTCATAGATGCGCTCACCCTCGAAGAAGTCGATACTGGTATCTGGCCAAAAGCGGCCACTTCCGATCCCGCTTTCAACCGTCTTGCTACAGAGCTTTTTCACAATACCGCATCCGATCCCCGCTTCTTCGATGTCGCGGAAAAAGAGAGCTATTACTCCGCGCAGTGGGCCATCCGGCGAAACATGATGATGCACGGAGAGCTCTTCGCGCAGCTCGTCCGCTCGGAGGACACAGGCTCGGCCCGCGTCAATTTTATCCCCCCTTGGCGGATCGGGTCCCCCGTCGGAGACGATTCCGGCACAGACGGCGTTATCACGGGAAAACTCGGCGCACCCATCTACTATCAGGTCATCGATTCCCATCGGCGGCTCGTCAAAAAACTCCCTGCTTCCGATGTGCTAGTTTTCCGCGAGAGGTCTTGGGTGGGGCAGACTCGGAGCATTTCCCCGCTCGCTCCAGTCGTCCGCAAGATGCTGAGTTTAGACGAGATCGAGCGGGCCGAGGCGGCAGGAGTATTGCTTCGCACACGGCTCGCGTTCGCGGTCGAGCACCGCGAGGGGGACGACGGTGGTCCCACATTGCTACCCTCCGCAAACGCGGTCGAAAAAATCGACAACGGTGACAACACCCATACCCTCGTCCAAAAAATCGTCACCGATGGCGGAGAGGTAGAGGTTGCAGACCTCCCCAACGGCCGTTCCCTCCGCGTCATCGAATCGCAAAAAGGCAGCGGTGCAAGCGAGTTTCTCAAGTGGGTTTTGTCCGGGCTCGGCAATGTCACACTCTATCCCAATAACTATGTTTTCGACATTGCGGGAATCGGGCAAGGCACGGTTTATCGCGGGGTCCAACGCCGCGTCCAGCGCGTAAAAAACACCGTCCGGCAGTTTTACCTCATCCCCCAATTTTGCTCCTACTATTATAGATTTTGGCTATGGCAGAGGATTGCATCGGGAGCGTTCGCATCCGTCCCCGAGGACTGGTGGCGCGTCCGGCACATTTGTCCAGCGGATGATTCCGTTGATGTTGGGCGCGAGGGGAGGCTCTACGATGCACGCGTGGATTCCGGAAAAATGTCCCCCGATGTTTACCACGGGATGAACGGTGAAGATGCGGAAGACGTTGAGGACGAGATCATTGCAGCAACCGTCCGCAGGCTCAAAAAAATCGCGGCAGCAAAAAAAGAGCATCCCGAGATTTCCGATTCCCTCGGTTACGACACCATTTTCCGTACCGCAAGTCCAGTCAGCATCGACCCGATTTTAGACGATCCGGAAAAATAAATTTGACATCTCACCTTTATCGAAATGAACAAAAGTTGGTATCACATCCGCTCGCTCGCAGGCACAGAAGAAACCCAAATTTCGATCCACGATGAGATCGGGTATTTCGGGATTTCCGCAAAACAATTTGTCGAGGAACTAGCAAAAGTCCCTCCCACAAACCACATCTCCCTCTCCATCAATTCCCCCGGAGGATCAGTCTTCGAGGGGAATCTGATCTACAACGCACTCCGGCGGCACGGGGGTGGAGTCACCGTCCAGATCGAGGCTCTAGCTGCGTCCATTGCGTCCGTCATCGCGCTCGCAGGCAGTCCCGTTGCCATCTCCGCAAACGGTTTTTACATGATCCACAATCCAATTAACGTCGTCATCGGGGATGCGGCCGAGATGGAAAAACAGGCCAGCTTGCTCAAAAAAATCTCCACCGACATGGCGGCAATTTACTCTGCAAAAACGGGGATCGAAGAGGCTGAGATCGTTGCAATGATGGATGCGGAGACTTACCTATCAGCGCAAGAGGCTTTGGACAAAGGCTTTGTGGACGAGATTACGGACGCTCTCCCCGAGCCCCGGCGGGTGGCATTCGCACCAGCATCCTTTGCTTTCCGCAATCCCCCGCAAAACATTGCGGCCCTTTTGCAAACACACGCAGAAGACGAAGGGGAAGACGAAAACCAGAGCGGTCCCGCAGCACAAGCACACGAGAAACTCGTTGCCATCCTCGCCGAGCGCGACACTCTCAAGGCAGGCCTCGCCGCGGCGCAAAACCAACTTTCCGAGGTGCAGGCAAAACTCACCGCCGCATCCGCCGCAGAAAAATCCGCGGTCCGGCAACGCGACTTGCTCGCAAAATTCGCACGCACTTTGGGAGTCTCTTCGCTCGATGCAATCCCCTCCGAGCCCAACGAAGAAAACGCTCAACCAGCCGATCCTCTCGCGCAGTGGCAGGAGTTAAGCGGCTCCGCAAAAACAGAATTTTACTTCAAAAACCGGGCGGCGATCCTCGCAAAAACCCGCTCCGGAACCAATCAATAAACAGCGAGAAAAAACCAAACATCACACTTAACGACAAACACTTATGGCCAACACATTACCCAACCAGATTGACATTTTTCTCACCGAAGCAATCAGCGCGTTCACGGATGCGATTGTTCCTCTCCGCGCATTTTCCACCGTTTTTCACAGCCTTCCCTTACGCGGAAGCGACAAAGCGCAAGTCCCCTATTTTCCCCTCGCAACCACGGCGACTCGGGATTTCAGCGGGGCCTATGTAGTGGACGACAGCGCAGCCTCCACAAAGGAAGTCACGGTCAACAAACGCAAATACCAGAGCCTCGGATTTACCTCAAAGGAGCTGGCACGCAATCCCGATTTGGACATCGTTTCCATCGCGAGGATGAAAGCACAAAAACTGGCCGAGGATGTCCTCGCCGACATTTTCAGCCTGGTCACGGCGGCAAATTACGGGGCGGCTTTGACCCCCGTTCTCGCATCCGCGTTCGACTCCGATTCCGTCATCGACATCAGCGGCCTTCTCCGTGCAGCCAAGTGGCCCCGCATGGGTAACAGCTTGATCATCGACACGACCTACGAGACAAATTTGCTCAAGGACAACGACATCAAGGGCTCCGTCACAGCCGGCACCTCGACAGGGATTCGCGCCGCATCCGTCCCGCAAATTGCCGGGCTCGATTTTATCGGAACCAATCTCGTTCCCAGCAACGCTGAAAACCTAGTGGGTATGGCCGTCCATCCCTCCTCCATCCTCGTCGCATTCGCGCCCATCCCCATGGCCGAAGCTGGTTTGCGGACAGGCACTTATGCAGTTTCCTCGCCGAACGCCGATGGCCTCGTTCTCGAGTTCCGCGAGTTTTTCGACCACACGAATGACCGGCTTGTCAGCATCATCGAGTGCAACTACGGCTTCGGAAAAGGAGAGACCGCAGGACTCAAACGCATCGTCTCGGCGTAATGCGCACAGCAATCACAGTCGGGAAAAAAGCGGGGAAGTGGGTGGTTTTGGCAGATCCATCCGTCCCCGTCACCGCACAAGTTTCCGCATTCCGCGCAGCAAAAGCGGCAGCCGCATTACCGTCTGGCTGCGAGGAGATGCACCTTTTTTTCAGCGGGCGCGAGTCCGCGAAAAAAATGAAAACAGGATAGGTAGAGCAAGGTGAGAGCCCAGATAGCGAGTCTGTCGGAGGCGGCCAGAGAAGGAAGGGACGCACTATGGCAGACTCGCATTATTTTCAGGGGGACCGAGATGGCGGCTCGTGTCACCGGGAGCGGACCGAAGCTTTCGCTCATTGCGGGTGGATACGAGGAGACGGATACCATTACCGTTTATTTCGCATCGCAGACGGTCACAGAGCTCAAGCGCGGGGAGGCCATCCGTTGGGAGGGGCGCGTTTATCAGGTCGTTACCACCATCGCGCCCACTGCGTCGATGCCCGAGTGGCGAATCACCGCAACCGCATTGTAATCAACAACTTACGGCGAGAGCAAAACGGATGGACGCGATTGCAAACACGGCAGAGGTAGTGGGAGGCAGTGGTTCCGCAACGCGGTTTACCCGCGAGTTTTTGGATATCAGATGTTGCGATTGCATGGAGCTGCTGGAGGAGTATCCAGACAAGCATTTTGATTTGGCCATCGTTGATCCGCCGTACGGGATCGGCGCAGAGCGCGGGAAAAACGAAACAGATAAAGCGAAATTTCGGGATAAACCCAAAGGCTGGGACGCGAAACCTCCGACGGCTGAATACTTTATCCAGCTTTTCCGTGTGTCAAAAAACCAAATCATTTGGGGTGCAAATCACTTCATCGAGAACATCCCCCAACCGAACAGCAAACACTGGATAATTTGGGACAAAAAAAATCCAGGCCGAGACTGTTCGGAAGGAGAAATGGCGTGGGGCAGTCAGATGGACTCGGTCAGGATATACAATCAGACAAGAGTGATGGAGCTGAACCGAGCTGACGGAGGGAAGATACACCCCACGCAAAAACCAGTCGGTCTCTACCGCTGGCTCCTCGAAAAATATGCATCCCCCGGCGACAGCATCCTCGACACGCATCTCGGTAGCGGGAGCATTGCGATTGCGTGCCATTACGCACAGTTACACCTCACATCGTGCGAACTCGATCCAGACTATTTCGCGGCAGCCTGCTCTCGCATCAAGAGCGCAACGGCGCAGGAAACCTTCGGTTTTTACGCTCGCGATCGAACGGCAAACGATAACTCAAACCCCATACAAACCAACGACTTATGGACATCAATACCAGCGTAGAAGAGGAGTTGTG
>DYNR01000044.1:7645-12956 GCA_020720945.1 Chthoniobacter flavus
GCGACAACCACGAGCATCGATGAGCACCGACACTTGCGCGAGCTTTCCTTCACCGCCGGGATCGTTTCCGGCGAATTTTTTTGACACCGCAACACTAGCAGATTATGGCAACCATCGTAAAAAACACTACCAAAGCAAACTCCGTCGCATTCGGAGTCGCGACAAAAATCTCCTCGCTAATCCTCGAGTCCTGCGACCATGGCAAGACTACCGGCAAAACGACACTCCCCGACGAAGACGGAGCGATTGTCGCCGTTGGTTTTTTTGGACAGACCGAGTCCTGCGCGGCGTCAGGCGCGTGCAACGGGACTTTCGCGGGCACCCTCGGAGGGGTTCTCGCTTTTGCGGCCGGCGCGCTGACCGGCGATTTTTACCTCGAAGAACTTTCCGAGAAACAGGCGCAAGGGGAGTTCAAAAAATTCTCACTTTCCGCAACGCGCTATCCAGATACAGAGACAGATTAGCAACCCCCCGGAAACAAAAAAACAAGAAAAAAAACAAAACATGAACGAACCAAAAGAACCCGAAAAATCAAAGACTTACATGACACGCTCCTTCAAATTCTCCGCTTTTGCGCGCGTAATGGGAGCGAGTCTCACAGAGTATATCCACATCGTGGACAACGAAAACCGGCAGTCCCAAGAACACTATTACGCGCTCTCGGACTCGCTCAGCGAGAGCACGGTCACGACACCACAACTCGCGCGGATGTGGGCCGAGGTGGCGGGCAGTGGCGGGCATATCGTTGAGGCAATCAACGAGATCGGAGACAAGCTCACGGACGAGGAGTGGGCCAGGCTTGCCGCATGGCTGATCACCCGCTACGAGTCGCAAATGCGTGAGCAGAGCACGGACATAGCAACTGCACCCGCTTACACTCGCAGGCATGTTCCCGGCCGCGGCGCAATCATTTATCGCGACGGAGTACAAGCCGACGAAATCGCAAAATTGCTCGCAGTATGACCACCAAAACCATGACAAAAGAAACCATGCAAGATACAGTGCAAGATCCAGTGCAAGCGGCACTTACGATGTTTGACGACGACTCCGCGGCCCACCGCGAAGCCTCCTCCCGCTCCTTCCTCTCAGTCCCCCTCGAGTATCGCGGGGAGAAGCTGCTACCGATTTCGGCGGGCAGTTGGGAGCTGTTGCGCATCGCAAAAAATAAGCTTTGCATGGAGGGTTCCGTCGAGCAAGTCCGGCGAGATGTTGCGGCATTTATCCTGCTACACAAGTCCGACACGCGGCTGGCTTCCCGCCGGTTGCTGCTCGCCGATCCCCTCGCGTTTGCGGAGCGGTGTTATGATTGGAGCGACATCGAGACGGACGCTGATCTTGTTTCCGTGGCCCCAGCCATCACCGCACTCATTACGCAGTACATCGACACCTCCACCCAATCCATTTCGCCGGGGGAGCGGGACGGCGGGAGTGGGAACCCGCGTGGATAGTTTCCTACGTTGCATCCCTCATCCGCGAAACAGGATGGAGCCTCGAAACCATTTTGTGGGAGCTTCCGCTCGCGCAGGGGATGCAGCTCCTCGATGTTTTTTCCGTCCGCGCGGGCGCAAAAATCCGTTGGGCAAACCGCATTTTTAAGCAATGAGAGTCCGCGCAAAAGTCGATGAAAAACAGCTACTTGCGAAGATGAAACAATACGGTAAGATATGCGGGAAAACCGTCGCGCAGACCTTGCGAAACCACTCCCGCCTGCTCGCTTTGGAACTAATGAAGTTGACCGCCCCCCCCCAGCTTGGGGGAGCGGGAGCGGCGGCAGCAAAAGCAAAAGCGACCACGGCCGTATGGCGCGACGTTGGTTACACGATGCTCGGCCTCAACTCGGTTTGGAACGCGCGTTGGGAGGCCTTCCAAAATAAAAAACGGAAAAGCGAGAGGCGGTTTTACACAAAAAAAGGTCGGATCTGGCTCACCGATTCCTTCCGTTTTGTCGGTTCGGCGGCGGCTGCAATCGCACACCATGAGGCCGAGAGGCAGCGCGGTCCCGGCAAATACAAACCACCACAACGACGATCACCATACGATGGCCGTTGGAAAGCGATGCACATGGTAGTGATGCAAAAATCCGTTCTCGCCGCCGCTCGCAAAAAAATCGCGGAGAAGATCGGCTACGCAAAATCTGGTTGGGCAGATGCCGCGCAAGCCTGTCGCGCGGATACGAAAGCGGCCGCGAAACTCTCAGGGATACCCGCGTGGGTTCGGAGGAACATGGGCAAGGCGGGAGGCACAGCACACGACATGACGGAGGGCTGGTGGAATGCGGCTGGCAATCCCCGTGTGCGTCTCAGCAGTGGAGTGAAACACATGGATAAAATGCTTTCGCGCAACCAGATACGCGGGCGCGTAGATTTCGTACGATACAAGTACATCAAGTTCTTGCAGGCGGCGATCCGTGCAGATATCAAAAACCAGAAGAGGGGGAAGGGTTGAAAATATGGCAGATGTAAATGTGACTTTTGGAGCGAAGGACGAAGGGTTAGCCGCGGAGTTCGGGAAGGTAGGCAAACAGGCCTCGGCACTCGGGGGCCTGATCGGCAAGGTCTTCCTCCCACTCGCAGTCCTTGCAGGAGGCTTTTTTGCGGCCAAGGGGGCGGCGGAGGCGTTCGCTTCCGTGGTTGCAAAGGGCGGCAAGCTCAGCGATTTGGCTGCGGCGTTTCAGGGGCTACCAATCGATAAACTCGTGATCCTCCAGCGTGCATTTGCGAACGCTGGAATGTCGGCGGATGACGCGGCACCCATGTTCGGGAAGCTCGCAAAAAACATTCTCGAGCTGTCGGCTGATGCGGGAGAGGTTGCATGGTTCGAGCAATTTGGGGTGTCGTTGGAGAAGCTCAAAAACCAGACTCCAGACGAACAGTTTCGAGCTCTGGCAGAGGTATTTTCCCAGTTGCCGGATGAGGCCGCAAAGAACGATCTAGCAATCCGGATGTTCGGAAAAAGCTTTGTCGACGTCAAACCGCTCCTCGCAAATTTTACGCAAGAGTATCAGGAGGCGAAAGAGCAACTCGGTTCAGCACCAGAGCTTTACGCAAAAAACGCGAAACATCTCGACACCATCGGAGACTCTTTCGCGGGGATTGGCGAGAAGGGAGAGGAGTTTCTTTTAGGGCTCACTGACGGGATTCTCCCCTCGCTGGCAGACCTTGCGGAAAAGATTGCGCGGCTGGATTTTGCGGGGCTCGGCAAGGGGATCAGCGATGCCGTCGCTGAGTTTTGGAGTGGGGTTACATCTGCCGAAAATTTTGGGAGGGCGGTGGACGGTCTGTCTGTTGCGTTCGACCGAGTTGCGGGAGGGGATGTGGTCGGGGGTTTAGCTTTAGCTTTCGCTTCCGCGCAGCTCGCACTCTTTCAGGTGATCAATGATTCTTACGCTTTTTTCTCAGCTACGGTCACGACCGCGGCGGAGTTTTTGCGTTCGGTTTTTTCGCCGGAGGGAGCGACGGTGCATTTTTTGAGGTCGGTAATCCAAGGGATCGGAGCGTTGATGGAGAGCGTTTTTGCCGGGGCGGTCGGGAGCGTCCTGCAATCGCTCTCGGCCTCTGGGGGGATTCTCGGTAAGGTGTTTTCCGCACAGTTTCGGGAGTTCGGCGAGGCCGCGACGTATCAGAGCGAGACGGCGGCGAAGCGCGCGGAAATGCTAATCGGAGGGCTTGGTGTTGCGGGGGAGCTAGCAGGAGAGCAGATCGGGGAGAGTCTTGTTGATAGTGCGGAGGCTTTCGCTCTCGCGTTGGAAAACGGTGCAAACAAAGAGCTTATCCAGACGGACAAACTCGCGGGGTCTATCGCGGCGCAACTCGCTGAGGCGGCCGAAAAGGCGAAAGACCTCGGGGAGGTTGCACCGGAGCAATCGGACGGAGGAGACAAAGACGGCAAAGGCAAAGGCAAAGACAAAGACGGCAAAGGCAAAGGCAAAGACAAAGACAAAGGCGGCGGCGGCGGAGGAGGCGGCGGCGGTATTAGCGGAGGCGCAGGGGCCCCGCAGTGGCAACCATCGGCGGCGGTCTCGCAGGCGCAGAGGCGCGGGGAGTGGCTAGCAAACCAAGGTAGTCTGCCGCGCGAGATTCAGCGCGCGGAGAAGTCCGGCAATTTCGGCCTCGCGGACACTCTGCAAAAACAATACCAGTCCGTTGTCGACCAGAGTATGCGCGGTGCGGCCCAGTCAGATTTACAACGCGAGTGGGGGATCGAGGGGGGGAATATCGCGGGCAGGGAAGACCTCGCACGCAAGACGCTAGAGACGGAAGGTCGGCTAATCCCCTCGACAGAAGAAATTGCGCAACGTCTCGGGGAACTCAACGAAGACATTGCGACCCGTGTCGGCCAAGGGGGGGAACCCGATGGGACTCCAGCCGAGGCAGCAGGAGGGGGAGAGGGCAAAGGCGGCAAACAGGGGGAGGGCGGCAAAGACGCAGCGAAGGGCGGGCTGGAGGGGGTGATGGCAAAAATTCAAGCGGTGGTAGAAAAAATCGAGGCGAAACTCCCGGTGGCGGTACTGGGCTAACTCTTTGCAAGATAGGACAATATGACATACATAGGGACTAATAATTTAGTTTGGATGCCGGGAGAAAAAATCACGGAATACGACTCGGGGCTCGTGCGTGTCGAGCGGACTGCTGCGATCCGAAAAACAAACATAGCGGCGGGGCGCGCGGCACTGGCGGGGGGGGCGGCGATGCCGTGCGCGGTGGGAACAAGAGAAGGAGTGAAAATCGTGAGGATCGATTCGGTGGAGGTGGACGAGGCTTTTGCTCGTTTCCGCGTCCGCGGCACCGGGCGCGGATTGTATTCGGAGGGAGGAACGACAAATGGATACCTCAAAGGAGTGCAGGATGTCGTGCTGATTTGGGAAGAGATTTCCGCGCTAAAAATGAGGACTCACCACCGACGAGTGGTGCAGACTCCCATCAAGCTCCTATGTGTTCCGCGGAATGCTGCACTGTCCGAAGTTATCGAGATGCGGTCTCAGATCGGGGGGGATCATGATGAAGTGTACAACTTTTTTTCCGTGGCCGTGGCAACCTTCCGTCGCGAAAATTTTGGGGAATTTGATGAGGTCACGATGACTTACTCGGTCAGTCTCGTGCAAGAAACGAAAGTGGTAGGATGAACGATCCAGCAGTAATTTTTGAATCTCTACTAAAGGGAGGGGGCGCGGCGGGTGGCACAGGGTATCCGTATCAAATCAAAGCACGAGATTTAGATCGTGCTTTTGCATCGGTGTGTCTCGCGGTCGATCCGGCCTATGTCAAGACGCGGTCGACCGCGGCGGGACACGCATCGGGCAGCCTCGATGTCG
>DYNR01000276.1 GCA_020720945.1 Chthoniobacter flavus
AGGGGACAGAGGCGGTGCTGGAGGAAATCGCCCGTGGGGTTTCCGCGTCGGAAGCCAAGGTTTTTGCTTTGGACAAGCAGTATTCTTTGGTTGTGGCGGGGGAGAAGGTTTCCGATTTTTCCGAGGATTTTTTGCGGAATGCGCCTATTTTTTTGCGGTTGTTGGATGTGCCGCATTCGTTTTTTGGTCGATGGATTTTTGGGCTAGGCGGGGAGGGTGCGAAGAGGAAGAGATTTCTTTTGGCGGGGCTTGGGTTGTTGGCGGTTGGGGTGCTGGCGTTTCCCGTTTCTTTGCCGATTCGTTCCGAAGTTTTGCTGGAACCTTCGTTGCGCCGTTTCATCACGGCACCGTTCCAGGGGATTATTCGGACGGTGGGGGTTCGTTCGGGCGATGTGGTCCAGTCGGGGGATTTGCTGGTGGAACTGGATGGCAGGGAAATTCTCGATCGGCTTTCCGATGTTGAGGCGAGGCTTTCCATGACGGTGTTGCAAAATGCCAGCGAGATGGAGTCCGCCAATTACAGCGAGGCGGCAGTGCGGGCACTTGATGCGAGAAGTTTGGAACACGAAAGAGATTTATTGTTATATCGGAAAGAAAATCTCCGGCTCCTATCGCCGTTGCATGGGGTCGTGGTGGCAGGGGATTTGGAGCGGTCGGAAGGGGCGGCGGTGGAGCTAGGAAAACGCCTTTTGGAGATTGCGCCATTGGAGACTTTGGTGGCGGAGATTGCCGTGGATGAGCGGGATATTGCGTGGGTTGCGGTGGGGCAGGAGGTGAAAATCCAGTTGCGGGCGATGCCGGGGAAGCCGTTTTTTTCCAAGGTTGTCCGGATTTCTCCGAAGGCGGAAACTAGGGATGAAAAAAATGTGTTCATCGTGGAGGCGGAGTTACCGAATCCCGATGACGGGTTGCGGCCTGGAATGAAAGGGAAGGCGGTGATTTCTGCGGGGCAGGCACCGTTGGGGTGGGTTCTGGTTCGTCGTCCGTGGCAGATGTTTCAGCGGTGGATGTTCCTGTGAAAACGCCGCCGCCCCCTTTGCCGGAAAAGCCAAAACTGCGCGATGGGTGCAGCTTTGTTTTGCACGAATTTCGTTCGGGGCAAAGCTGGGTTTTAGAAAATTTAGCGACTGGAAAGTTTTTTAGGATAGGTGCTCGTGAGGAACGACTTGCCCGGATGTTGGACGGCAAAAAATCGTTGCTCGAAATTTTAGGGCAGGTTGCCGAGTGGGACGACCCGTTTTCGCCGGAGGAAGTGCTGATTTTTCTGCAAAATTTACGGGTTTCTGGCTTGCTGGACGGGGAAGAGGCGGCGGTAGCACCCGCGAAGGGATTTTGGAATCCGATGTTTTTGAAGTGGAGACTCGGAAATCCCGATGCCCTGCTGGACGGGTTGGAGAGCAGGTCTCCGTTTTTTTCCTTCGAGTTGGTTGGTTCCTCTTTTTTTCTGCGTGGGCGGGGCGGGGGCGTATGCCGTGGCGAGCGACTTTTCTCGTTTTGGGGTTGCGCTGGGATCGGTGTTTTCTTCCGGCAATGTCTGGTCGCTGTTTGTCTGTTTTTTTCTCCTCAAAATCCTGCACGAGGCGGCGCATGGCGTGGTTTGCAAACGCTTTGGCGGACATATTCCCGAGGTTGGTTTGTTGCTCGTTTTTTTTGTTCCTCTCACCTATATTGACGCGACTTCTTCGTGGCGGTTTCCGTCCAAGGTGGCGCGAATGCTGGTTTCGTCTGCCGGGATGCTTGCGGAACTTTTTGTTGCGGCGGTTGCTGCTTTGGTCTGGGCAAATACGGAGACGGGGGCGGTTAACACGATTGCGGCAAATGTGGGCGTCGCTGCAAGTGTGACGACTTTGTTTTTTAATGCCAATCCTCTGATGCGGTTTGATGGGTATTTTCTTTTGTCGGATTGGTTGGGGCAACCGAATCTTTACGCTAAGGCGGCGCGGGCTTCGTCGGCATGGCTCGGATGGCTTTTTTTTGGGGTTGGCGTGCGTCCGGGTTCGGGGGTGCGGTTGGCTTTTTATGGTGCCGCGTGCTTGGTGTGGAGGACGCTGTTGGTTTTTGGGTTGTGCATTGCGGCGGTGGCGTATTTGTCGGGGTTTGGGATGGTGTTGGCAGGATTGACCCTTGCGGCAACTTATTTGCCTGGGCTGGCAAAAATTCCTGCGCGATTCCGTGCGTGGAGGGAAAAAGGAAAACCCGTTTCGGTGGGGCGAATCGGAGTTTGGTGTGGGGTGTTGGTGGGCGTGTTTTGGTTTCCTGTGGTTGCTCCGCCGGTGTTGCCGGGGTGGATCGAACCGGCAGAACGAACCGTGTTGCGCGTGCAGTGTCCGGGATTTGTCCGAGAAGTGCGGGCGGAGGCGGGCGCGGAAGTCCGGCAGGGGGAGATGATTTTTTTCTTGGAAAATCAAGAGGAAGCCATGAGGGCGCGGAAGTTGGAATCGGATGCGGATCGGGCGGAAGCGCGGGCGTTGCAGGCGGCGGAGCAAAAGGAGTTGGCGAAAATGGGGCAGCAAATCCGCCAAGCGGAGGCGTTGCGCGAGCAGGCGAAGGAAGCGCACGCGTATTTGGCGACGCTGTCGGTCTGTGCCCCGAAGGACGGGGCTCTTTACGGTCGGAATTTTGGGCAGATGGAGGGGCTTTTTTTGCCGTCGGGTTACGAGCTTGCGACGATGGGGGCACGGATGGCTCGGGAGGTGCGGATTTTGCTTCCGCAGCGGGATTTTGATCGGTTGCGTCCGAGGGTCGGTGATCCGGTGCGGGTTTGGGTCGGAGGGCGCGGTAGGGTTTTTACGGGCTCGTTATCGGCGGTGGAATCGGCGGCAACGAGGGAAATCCGGTTTCCGGGGGTGACGGCTCTCGGGGGAGGGAGCGTGGGAGTGATGAAGGACTTGGCGCGAGGCGAGGACGGGGATTTTCGTTCCAAGTCTTCGGAAAGCGGTTTATCGCTCATCGAACCGCATTTTTATTTGACCGCAGCGCTTTCGGAGGAAGGGGAAAATGCGGAAATTCCATCGCCGGGAGAGACGGTGCTGGTTGCATTTCCCGATGCGAAACGGGTTTCCTTGTGGCGTGTTTTTGTTGCGTGGTGCGAGCGGTTCGTGGAACAGGCAGAACAGGGCGGCGAAGAGAAAATGCGGTAAGTTTTTTGTCTCATTGCCCCTGCGGGTGCGGAGAGAAATTCCGCAAACTCACAAAGTCCATCCCTTGTTTTATTCTTGGGTGAAGGCGTGGGAGGTGTCTTCCAGCAAGCGGCAAAGGAAGCTTTTGGTTAGCCGTTTTTGTTTTTTGTAACTGCGAATGCTGCTGTTGAATAGGATGTAGCTGTAAGCAAAAG
>DYNR01000045.1 GCA_020720945.1 Chthoniobacter flavus
ACATTTCATGATGGACTGGACACAAGGAAAAGGATAGCTTCTCGTTTCGATGAAAGACATCTTCCTTGGAACAGACAGCGGCGCGACGACCTCGAAAACTTGCGGGGTCTATGCGGACGGAACCCCAATCACCCTCCAGCTTGCCCAAAGCTCCACAAACTCCCAAAACGGAACCCACGCCGTCATCGAAGGCTGGGTCTCCGGAATCGAAAAGTTCTTGGGCGAAAACCACTTGCATTGGAAACAGGTAAAAGGCTTAGGTCTCGCGATCCCCGGACCTTACGAATCCTACGGAGTCTTGGGACGCTCGGCAAACCTCCCCCCATCCTTTGCGGGCTGGAATTTTCATTCGGAATACTCCGCCGCCATCGCCGCCAAAGCAGGTCGCGAAATCCCGTTGGTCGTCGGCAACGACGGCAACTTGGGCGGGGTGGCCGAAGCCGCCCGTGCCCGTGGCGACAAAAAAGCTTCCGTCATCATGCTGGCTCCCGGCTCTGGCTTGGGCGCGGCTTTCGTCGATGCACACGGGATGCCCCTGGACGGCGACAACTTCTGCGGCATGGAGGCGGGACATATGCCATCCCCTCTACAACTCCTTGATTTACCGGCATTTACCTGCGGTTGCGGAAGGTCTTGGGGCTGCGTGGAAGCTTACACCACCATCTCGGGACTCCCGCAATACCTCGATTACTTCTTGCCGAAATACCCGGATCACGAGCTTGCTTCCTCGCCCCTTCCAGCAAAAGAAAAAGGTCTTTCCCTCCGCGGTCTCGCCCAAAAAGGCGACCCCCTCGCCCTGGAAATTTTCGACTGCCAAGCCAAAGCTCTCGGCATCCATGTCGCAAACCTCATGATGGCTTTCGACTCGGAATTTGTCGTGATCGGCGGGGGGCTCATCGACCCGGAATCAACCACGGAAGAATTCCGGGAACGCTACCTCGGAGGAATCCGCGCCGCAGCATCTCCATGGCTTTTCCCCGTGCAAAACGCCAAACTAAAAATTTCCCCGGCCACTTTGGGCGAACTCTCCCAGGCCATCGGGGCGGCTCTCGTCGCTCTCTATTCGTCCCAAAACCCGACCCCCTAACCCCTTTTAAACCAAACACTTAGTGTCCAGTCAAGATTGAAAGACCGCTTAGAACGCCGGATTTTTGATTCAGGGCAAGGCGGAAGCCCAAGGTGCTATCGGGCGATAACACCTTCGGGCTGACAACGCTGCACTGGAGCAAAAAGACAAGTTCGATGCGACATTTCATGATTGACTGGACACTAGGTGAGAGAAGGGAGTGAACCCGCTCCCTTCTCTCCCTCTCCCCGCAAGACTCTCCCCGTAATTTTCACATCGCTCCCCACGACCTCGCAGGCAACTTCGCATAGCTGCAACGCTTCGGAAAAAAAACTCGCCCCCGCTCCTCCTGCCGCCGGGACTCCCCCGCCAAACACTTTGGGGGCAATATAAATAACCGCTTCATCGACAAGCCCTTCCTCGATTGCTGCCCCGTGGACCCAACCCCCGCCTTCGACCAGCAAACGCACTACCCCCATCGCTCCAACCTGCCGCAAAACCCCAGAAAAATCTTCGGAAACAACAAGCCGCGTCCTTTCCCTATGCTCGTCGCTTAACAGGTGGCAATCGGACGGAATCCCCCTTTCTTCCCTCGTCCAAACCACCCGCAACGGCTGCCGCTCCACACCGCCACCCCGCACCGTCAACCTCGGGTTGTCCGCACGAACCGTGTTTCCTCCGACGAGGATCGCATCGACGCCCGCCCGCAGTTTCATCGCATCTTCCCTCGCTTCGGGCGAAGTAATCCACCGCTCTCCCCCAGGTGCCGTAAGCCTCCCGTCCAACGACATCCCCGCCTTCAAAACCACCCACGGCAAACCGCTTTTGATCCACCGGTTCCAGCACCGGTTCAACCGCTCGCACTCCTCCTCCAACACACCAAAACGCACCTCTATCCCGTTCTCCCTCAACAAGGAAACAGCTCTCCCCGCATGCGCGGGATTCGGGTCGGTCGCCCCAAAAACAACACGGGAAAACCCGGCTTTCACGATGGCTTCGGTGCAAGGCGGTGTCCGCCCGTGCGTGCTGCATGGCTCGAGCGTAACAAAAATCTCGGCACCCCGCGCATCGGAAAATTCCGCCAAACTTTGAAGTGCTTCGATTTCCGCATGAGGTCGCCCCGCCCCTTTGTGCCACCCGTGTCCTACCATCTCTCCCCCCTTTACAATCACCGCTCCCACCGCCGGATTGGGGCTGGTTTTCCCTTCCCCATTCCGCGCATATTTTAACGCTTCTGCCATCCATATCTCATCTTGATCTGCCATACTTTTCTTCTTTCTGTCTCCACCACTTCAATGCTTTTTCCTGCCAAACCAAAAGAAAAAACACCCCCAAAACACGAAAAAATTTTAACCAATCCGCAAAAAGTGGCAAAAACCCCCCTCCTTTCGGCAGGAAAGTGAAGAAACATGAAACCAATGATTGAAACATGGGCGCAAGGTGCGTAGAGTTCCCGTTCCTTAAAATTTGAAATCATGGATATAGCCTCACGAGTAAAAGAATTGAGTCCGTCTCTCACCTTGGCCATCGACAGCAAAGCCAAAGCGATGAAAGCGGAAGGAATCGATGTTTGTAGCTTCGGCGCGGGGGAACCCGACTTCGACACGCCCGAGCACATCAAAGCGGCGGCCATGGCGAGCCTCGAAATGGGGTTCACCAAATACACTCCGAGTTCGGGCATCCCGGAACTCCGTCAGGCGATCTCCGACAAGCTCAAGGCCGATAACCAAATCGATTACTCCGCCCAGCAAGTAATCGTAAGCAACGGTGCCAAGCACTCTTGCTACAATGCGATCATGGCAGTTTGCGATCCCGGCGACGAAGTGATCATCCCGGCCCCTTACTGGGTCAGCTACCCGGAAATGGTGAAACTCGCCGGCGCCATCCCCGTCATTGTCCCGACAAAAGAAGAAAACAACTGGAAGCTCACCGCCGAAGAATTTGAAAACGCGATGACTCCTCGGACGAAGATGCTCATCATCAACACTCCCGGCAACCCGACTGGCTCGGTCTATTCCCGCGAAGAACTTGCCGCCATCGTCGCCGTCGCCGAAGAGGAAGACATCACAATCCTCTCCGACGAAATTTACGAAAAGCTGGTCTATGACGATGCGAAGCATGTCAGCGTGGCATCGGTTTCCGCCGAGGCCTACGACCTGACCGTCACCATCAATGGCTTCAGCAAAAGCTACGCAATGACAGGCTGGAGGCTCGGCTACTTGGCCGCCCCGGAAGCGTTGGCAAAAGTGATCGATTCCTTCCAAAGTCATTCCACCTCAAACCCTTGCTCGTTTGCCCAAAAAGGCGGACTCGCCGCCCTCAAAGGCGACCAGCAATGCGTCACGGATATGCGCGAGGAGTTCAACCTCCGCCGCGAATACATGCACAACCGGCTCAACAACATCGCCCGGGTTTCCGCAGTAAAACCCCTCGGCGCTTTTTATGTCCTCGCAAATATCTCGGGACTCGGCATGACTTCCGAAAATTTTGCCGACAGCCTCCTCACGAAAGCGAAAGTGGCAGTCGTCCCCGGCATCGCTTTTGGAGATGCCCGGACCGTGCGCCTCAGCTACGCCGCTGGCCTCGATGTCATCAAAAACGGTTTGGACAGGATCGAAGAGTTCTGCAAAGGAATCTGATCCCCTCCCTTCGTTTTACGCATTTGCACCCTCTGGGAACCTCAATCCCAGAGGGTGTTTTTCATTGCATCCCTCTCCCCCTCTGCGGTTGAATCCTCCCTGAAAAATCGTCCAGAAACAAACGAACACAGAATGCAATAACCCAGCAGCAGGGTTCAGTATTTTTCTGAACGACTCCTATAAGCTCCAATGAATCAAGAGAAAGTGCTAGTGGCTATGTCGGGCGGCGTGGACAGCAGCGTCGCTGCGGCTCTCCTCGTCGAGCAAGGCTTCGCCGTGTCGGGTGCCTACATGAAAAACTGGATCAACGAACCCGGCATCGCCGGCGATTGCCCATGGCAAAAAGACATCGAAGATGCCCGCTCGGCTGCCGATTCCCTCGGCATCCCTTTCCGCATCGTGAACCTGATGGACGAATACCGGAACAAAGTCGTCAACTATTTGCTGGAGGGCTACAAAAGCGGAATCACCCCCAACCCGGATGCCATGTGCAACCGCGAAATCAAATTCGGTGCTTTCCTCTCTTGGGCCACCGCCAACGGTTTCGATAAAATCGCGACAGGCCATTACGCCCGCCTCGCCCTTGCGCCAAACGGGGAAACCGAACTCTGGGAAGGCTCAGACAAAAATAAAGACCAGTCTTACTTCCTCGCACTCTTGAAACAACACCAACTCGAAAAAGCCCTCTTTCCGGTCGGCGATCTGCCGAAACAACAAGTCCGCGCCATCGCCGAAAAATACTCTCTGGCGAACGCAAAAAAGAAAGACAGCCAAGGCATTTGCTTTATCGGACAAGTCAAAATGCGAGATTTTCTCCGCGCCTACCTGCCAGACTCCCCCGGTCCCGTCGTCGATCCCACAGGCAAACCCATCGGAACCCACCGCGGTTTGCACCTCTACACCTTGGGGCAACGGCGGGGGGTCGGCATCGCCTCGCCGTTCCCAAACCGTGCGTATGTCGTTGTCGGAAAACGCCATGAAACAAACGAGCTGGTCATGGCTCTGGAAAGCGACTCCGCTCCCGGCCTCTATTCGCAACTCTGCACGGTGACCGGACTCTCCTTCCCAAGCCAACCTCCCGACCTAGCAAAAACCCTGCAAGTCCGCCCCCGCTACCGAGCCCCCGCCGCCCCGGCAGCCATCCGAGAAAAAAACTCCGACCTCTGGGAAGTCTCTTTTTTTTCTCCGCAAAGAGCACTCACCCCCGGCCAAATCGCCGCTTTCTACGACGGCGAAAAACTCGTTGCTGGCGGCATCGTCGCGGAAGTGCAAACTCTGGCTCCCGACTCTCCCTGAACTCGCAACGCCTCCGAACCCCCGCTCGGCCTGCCGCTCCCAACACGGCAAGCCCCACAAAATCAACGAGATAAGGCCTCAATACGATTTTGCCCAGACGACTTGCCCCTGACTCGGCTGCCCCGAAAAAATGCAAACCCCTTCCTTTTCTCCCAAATGGAAAGGAATACAACGGACCGTCACCTTCAAATCCGCTTTGATTTGTTCTTCAACTTTCGGGCACCCGCTCCAATGCGCCAGAGCAAACCCTCCGTGGATTTCCGGGTTCGCCGCATTCTTCGGCGTGAAAAACTCGTAAAACTCTTCGCGGCTGGAAATGACTTTCAAGTTGCGGTCGCGGAAAGCGGTCGCCCGCTCCAACAAGCCCGCCTGGATGCTTTCGAGCATCGAAGGCAATTCTCCGACAAGCTGATCAAGCGGCAAAAACTGCTTTTCCTTATGCGGGCGATCGCGCCGCGAGACTGCCGCACTGCCGTTTTCCAAATCCCGCGGACCGATTTCGATGCGGATCGGTATCCCTTTTTTAATCCATTCCCAGTTCTTGACTCCTCCCCCGATATCCCGCGTGTCCACTTCGACCTCAAGCGGCAGACCGCCCCACTTTGTGGCGCGGAGCCGCTCCGCAAGAACTCCCGCAGCCTCAAGCACTTGGGCACGAGTTTCTTCCTTCGGAGTAACGGGGATAACCACGGCGTGCGACGGCGCGATGCGGGGCGGCAAAACCAACCCATCGTCGTCCGCGTGCGTCATGATGAGCGTCCCGATCAAACGGGTGCTAACCCCCCAACTCGTCGTCCACGCGTGCTCCAACTTCCCTTCGCGAGACTGGAACTGGATGCCCGATGCCTTGGCGAAATTTTGCCCCAAGAAATGGGAAGTGCCCGCCTGGATCGCCTTGCGGTCTTGCACCATCGCTTCGATGCAAAGGGTCTGCTCGGCGCCAGGAAAACGCTCGCTTTCGCTTTTCTCCCCGACAACCACGGGAATCGCCAAAAAATCGCGCGCAAACTCCTCGTAAACATCTAGCATTTTCCGGGTTTCTTCCAGCGCCTCTTCCTTGGTTTCATGCGCCGTATGTCCTTCTTGCCAAAGAAATTCCGCCGTCCGCAAGAAAAGGCGCGGGCGCATTTCCCAGCGGACGACATTGGCCCACTGGTTGATCAAAATCGGGAGGTCGCGGTAGCTGTTGACCCACCGTGCGTAAGTCGCCCCGATGATCGTTTCAGAAGTAGGACGGACGACCAGAGGCTCGTTCAGTTCCCCGGCGGGGACGAGTTTTCCATCCTGCAATTCTAGCCGGTGGTGCGTGACCACCGCGCATTCCTTGGCGAAGCCCTCGACATGATCCGCCTCCTTTTGCAAATGGCTCAAAGGAATAAAAAGAGGGAAATACGCATTGCGGTGCCCCGTGCGCTTAAACATCCCGTCCAGAACCGCTTGCATCCGTTCCCACAGGCTGTATCCCCACGGCTTGATGACCATGCACCCGCGGACTTCGGAGTTTTCTGCCAAATCTGCCGCCCGGATCACCTGCTGATACCACTCGGGAAAATCTTCTTCCCGGCTAGGGGAAATCGCGTTTTGTGTTTGTTTGCTCATAGTCGAAAATAGAAAAAATTAAAAATGCGGAAGAGGCTTGGTTTTATTCTTGGTGGCCGCCTTTTTTGTTCCCGCGATACCATTCAACAAATTTGGGAATGCCTGCGGATAAAGGGGTTGCGGGCGCATAACCCAAGAGTTCCCGGGCTTTTGTGATGTCTGCGCAGGTGCGCGGCATATCCCCTTTTTGCTCTGGAAACTGCTGGATTACCGCCTTTTTTCCCAAAGCGTTTTCGAGGGTCGCAATCAGCTCGTTGAGCGTCGTCGTCTCGCTTTCTCCAAGATTGAAAATGTCGAAATTTTTCCCCCGGTAAGCGATGGCTCCAAGGATTCCCGAAACAATGTCATCGATGTAAGTGTAGTCGCGGCGGGTATTTCCGTCTCCGAATTTCGGGACGGGTTTGCCGTTTTCTATCAGGTCGGTGAATTTGTGGATCGCCAAATCAGGACGCTGCCCAGGCCCGTAAACAGTAAAAAAACGCAAGCAAACCGCCCGCATCCCGTGCAGGTTTGCGTAGTTCCCGCAAAGGTGCTCTCCCGAAAGCTTCGTGGCAGCATACGGGCTCAATGTCTGCGGCAACGGGAGCTTTTCCGAAAAGGGAACGGCTTCCGCCAACCCGTAAACCGATGAACTGGAAGCAAATAGGAAATGGTTGCACCCGGCTTGGCGCGCCGCTTCGAGCAAACGGAATGTCCCGATCACATTGGTCTGCAAATAAAGCTCGGGAAAATCAATCGAAGGACGGACCCCCGCGCGCGCCGCCAAATGAACAACCGTGTCGAACCCTCCGTGTTTCAGCAGGGACTCCACGAGGTCCCGGTCGCAGATGTTTCCTTCGACGATTTGGATTTTTTCGGAAACGGAAGCCAGATTGGCGCGCTTGATGGCGGGATCGTAAAAATCGTTGAAATCGTCGAGAACGGAAACGGTATGCCCTTCAGCTAGCAAGCGTTTCACCAAATGGGAACCGATGAATCCGGCACCGCCGGTAACAAGAAAACGACTCATAAAACAGTGTTCAAAGACTGCCCAAAAGCCCAAGAAAATGTCAATCAGATTAGTCTTCCCCGCAGCGAAAACGACACCTGTTCAACCCCGGCAATTCCCCGCATAGGAACGCCAAAAAATTCGCCAAACGGAATCCTTGCAAAGCGCGCGGACGCATTGTATGCTCCTCTTCCATTTATGAGAAAAAAGATTATTGCCGCGAATTGGAAAATGAATATGTCGCTAGCCGAAGTTGCGACATTCTGGGAGGCTTTCAATGTTGAAATCGCCGATATCCCTCGTTCTGAAGTTGTTATCGCCCCTCCTTTCACCGCTCTCCAAAAATTCGGAGACCTCACCAGCAACAGCCAAAAGGTCAAGCTCGGGGCGCAAAATATGTATTTTGAACCCTCGGGTGCCTACACCGGCGAAATCAGCGCCTCGATGTTGCGCGAGCTTTTTGTTCGCTATGTCATCTTGGGGCACAGCGAACGCCGCCAGCTCTTCGGCGAAACCGATGACCTCATCAATAAAAAAATCAAAGCCTGCCTCAAAAGCGATATGCGCGTGATCCTCTGCGTCGGCGAAACCCTCGAAGAACGGGATGCCGACAAAGTGAACACCGTGCTGGAAACGCAGTTGAAAGGGAGCTTGGCGGACATTCCCGCCGAAGATTTTGAAAATATCGTCATCGCTTACGAGCCAGTCTGGGCAATCGGAACCGGGCGCACCGCCTCACCCGAACAAGCCCAAGAATGCCACGCGGCCATCCGCAAAATGCTGGTGGGCCTGATCGGAAAAAGCCAAGCCTCCCGCATCCGCATCCAATATGGCGGAAGCGTCAAACCCTCAAACGCCGCCGAGCTTTTGGGGCAACCCGACATCGATGGCGCACTGGTCGGCGGTGCTAGTTTGGATCCCCGCAACTTCGCGCAAATCGTCCAAGCCGGAGAGCCCGAAAGCCTCTAATTTTCGCGCTCCCCTACCCATAAAAATCAATGAAAAAAGGGGGGACGGTGCCGGGATGCGCCGCATCACAAGATGCGGAAGTGCCTGCGCCGCCCCCCTTTCTCTTTCTTCTCCCCGCACGCCGTCCCAAAAATTTCCTCAACCGGCATCCCTAGGCCTCCCAGAATAAAACCACTCGCGACAATCTGCCCCGCCTAAAATGAAAGCCTTCTCTCTCTTCCTTTGCCTCTTCTTTGCCGCCGGAAAAATTTTGGCGCAACCCTCGCCGGAAGCTCCCCCATCCTTGAAAGAATGGCAGGGATGGGTCCTCTGGGATGTCCCGAAAAAAAACAGCCCCCCGGATTACAACGCCCAAGAAAAACGCAACGCCATTTGGGTCTCCGAGCTTTCCTTGGATTTGAAAGACTCGGGAGGTTCCTTTGAAAGCCGGACTACCGTTTTCGACGATTCTTGGGTCGCCCTCCCAGGAAAGCCCGAACTCTGGCCCCAAGAAGTCCGCGTCAACGGCAAGGACTTCCCCGTCCTCCAACAAAATAACGCCCCCGCCCTTTTCCTCGAACCCGGAGAATATCGCATCCAAGGCAAATTCTCTTGGTCTTCCCTCCCCCAAAACCTGCCAGTCCCTCAAACCGTAGGCATTTTGCGCCTCCGCCTCTCGGACAAAGAAATCGATGTTCCCTCATGGAGCCCCGACGGCACGCTCTGGCTGCGCCGCGACCGCGTGGGCGCAGAGACCGCCCAAAATTTTCTGAGCACAAAAATCTTCGCCTGCATCGAAGACGGCATCCCCATCTGGCTGGTGACGGAAATCGAACTGATTGTTTCGGGAAAAAGCCGCGAGGAAAATCTCGGAACCCTCTTGCCGGAAGGATGGAAACTCGCAAAAGTCGAAAGCCCTATCCCTGTTGCCGCCGACGATTCGGGCAATGTAAAAGCCCAAGTGCGTTCGGGCAAGTGGACGATCCGCTTCCGCTCCTTTCGCCTAGATGACCCGAAAAATATCTCGTTTTCAAAAAGTTCAAAACCCGCCGCCGAGGATATTTTGGTCGGGCTCAAAGCGAACCCCGATTTTCGGATGCTCGAAGTGACGGGCTCTCCCTTGGTGGATGTTTCTCAAACAACCTTCCCCGCCTCTTGGAGAAATCTCCCCGTCTATCGCTGGAACACAGCCTCCCCGTTTCTCCTAGAAGAACGGATGCGGGGCAAAGGACAACAAAAGCCGCCCGGTCTGAATATCCAAAAGGAATGGTGGCTGGAAGAGTCTGGAAATCAAGTAGTTTTCCGCGATAACATCACGGGCGGGGGCAGGGAAACCTGGCGTTTGGATGCCGCTCCCGGAACGGATTTAGGCTCCGTCCGCTCGGAAGGCAACGGGCAACTCATCACGCGAAACCCCTCTTCGGGGCTCCCCGGCGTGGAAATTCGCACGAACCAAATCAACCTGGAAGCAACCGGGACAATCGGACGGACTCCGGACCTCTCGGCCAGCGGATGGAACGCGGACGCGGATAGTGTCCGGGTGAAATGGAATCTCCCTCCGGGCTGGCGGCTCTTTTCTTTGCATGGCGCGGACTGGGTGCAAGGCGATTGGCTCACCGCATGGTCTTTGCTCGATTTGTTTCTCTTGCTGCTCTTCAGTTTGTCGGTGCTACGCCTGCACGGTTTGGCGGGTGCCGCCCTCGCCTTCCTCGCGTTTGCCCTCTCCTACCAAGAACCGGATGCCCCGCGCTACCTGTGGCTCCTTCTCCTGTTGCCATTGGCTCTCCTGCGCGTCCTCCCCGCTGGCAAACTCCAAAAAATCGCCGAAGTTTGGAAATGGGCAACCGCCCTCCTCCTCGTCCTGTTTCTCACCCCGTTCCTCTTCGCACAAATCCAGCAAGCCATTTACCCCCAACTCGAAAAACATTCCTCGCAGGGACTTTCTGAAAACGCGATCCAGCTAGGGGACATGGACACTTTTGCTTTTGCGGCAAACGAAGCGATGCCGCCCCCCCCGCAACCGCAAAGAAAATCCCGCGAAAAAAGCGAAGCTCTTTACGCAAGTATGCCTGCAAGCCTCGCCCCCGCACCTCGCGCCGGAGGAAAATCTGCGGACATCTCGAATATGCTCTACGATTCCAAAGCAAAAATCCAAACCGGTCCCGGCATCCCAGAATGGTCTTGGCGCACGGTTTCTTTCGGTTGGGACGGCCCAGTTCAAACGGGTCAAACCGTCCGCCCAATCTTGATTTCGGTGAACACAGAACGCGTTTTGACCATCCTGCGCGTCCTTTCTCTGATTGCCCTCGGCGGACTTTTGCTGCGCTCCCGCAACCACGCCCCCGCAAAAAAAACAAACCTCCCTCCTCCCCTTCCCACCGCTGCAATGACCGCGGTGCTCTTCCTTGCCCTCTCGCTCTTCAACCACGGGACAGCCAACGCAGAATTTCCTTCTCCCGAATTGCTCAAAGAATACAAAGAAAGGCTCTCGAAACCGGCGGAAGTTTTCCCGAACACCGCAGAAATCCCTTTTGTTTCCTTGAGCTTGAACGAGAAAAAACTCCGTTGCGTGGCGGAAATCCACACGGGCACCCGCACCTCCGTCCCCTTGCCAGGAAAACTCCCCGCATGGTCCCCGCTCTCGGTTTCCGTGGACGGAAAACCCCAGTCTGCCCTACGCAGAAACGATGGCTACCTCTGGGTCGTCCTCGAACCCGGTGTCCACAAAGTTGAAGTCTCCGGCACCCTCGGCGATGCCGCAGAATGGGAATGGTCTTTCCTCCTCCGCCCAAGAAAAATTTCTGTCGATGCCCCCGGTTGGTCGTTCTCTGGAATCCAAGAAAACGGCGTGCCCGAACAACAAATCTTTTTCTCTCGCCAACAAAAAAAACAAGAGAGCGAAGCGATCTACGACCGCCAAGATTACCAACCTCTCGTCGCCGTGGAAAGAACCTTGGAAATCGGTTTGGTCTGGCAGGTGCGCACGACCGTCACCCGCCTCTCCCCGACTGGCAAAGCAATTTCTCTGCAACTCCCTCTGCTGGAAAACGAACGGGTGCTAACCCCGAATGCGATCTTGAAAAATGGATTGCTGGAAGTCCGCCTCGGTGCCCAATCTTCTTCCTATTCTTGGCAAAGCGAACTGCCTTTCTCGCACGAAATCCTCCTCCGCTCGCGCAAGGAAGACTCGTGGGTGGAACGCTGGAAACTGCACATTTCTCCTGTCTGGAATGCGACGACAACCGGACTCCCCCCTGTTTTTGACGAAAAACAAAAAGAGCTGATCCCCTCTTGGAACCCGTGGCCTGGCGAAAGCGTCTCTCTGTCTCTCTCCCGCCCGGAAGCGATCCCCGGCAGCACGGTCACGGTAAATCGCGCAACCCAATCTCTGACGATCGGACAACGGCAAACGATGACCAATCTCTTGCTTTCCGTCCGCTCTAGCATGGGCGAAGATTTTTCGGTGACGCTCCCTCAAGGCGCAGAAGTGACCGCTCTTTCGCTAGACGGAAAACCCCTCCCCGCCCGAATCGAAAACCAAAAAACCATTGTTTCCCTCCATCCGGGCGACCAAATAATCGCCCTCTCTTGGAAGGTCAACCGCGACTTGGAAACAAAAATCCAAACCCAACCCGTCGCGCTCTCGGCGAATAGCGCCAACATCTCAACCCAAATCAACCTGCCAAACGACCGCTGGGTGCTTGCCGTCGAAGGCCCCCTGCGCGGCCCTGCCGTCCGCTTCTGGGGAATCCTTCTCGCCGTTGTCCTGTGCTCTTGGATTTTAGGGAACATCCCCGCCTCCCCCCTCGGAAAAATCCAGTGGACGCTCCTCGGTCTCGGGCTAACCCAAGTCCCCCTCCCTGCCGCACTCGCCGTCATCGCATGGCTGTTTTTCTTGGTTTGGCGGGGCAAAAAATCTTTCCTCCAAGGATCGCCTCTCCGCTTCAAATTCCTGCAAATCGTTTTGGCACTAACAACAGCCGTCGCCCTCTGCGTGTTCGTCGGGGTCGTCGCCGCGGGCTTGCTCGGCGATCCGGAAATGTTCATTCTCGGCAACGCCTCCTCCCGCACTTGCCTGAAATGGTTCCAGCCAGAATGTGGCATGGAATTGCCCACCCCCTCCTGCTGGGCCGTGTCCGTCTGGTGGTATCGCCTGCTGATGCTCGCGTGGGCACTCTGGCTGGCGTTCTCTCTGCTCCGCTGGCTCCAATGGGGCTGGCAACAATTCAACTTCGGCGGCATCTGGAATGCCACCGAAAAAACGGAACAAAAAGAAACCCTGAATCCGTGAGGGGTCAGGGAAACCCAACCTTGAAAAACTGCACTATGCCGGACTCCGAAAACGACAACCGGACTCCCCCTCC
>DYNR01000277.1 GCA_020720945.1 Chthoniobacter flavus
GCGGGAACCGCTTTTTGTTTTCCTCGCTCCTCCGGAACAGATTTTTTCGGCATTCCCCCGATGGCGGGTTTTTTTCCGCTTCCTCCCTGCGCGGCGGGAACTATTTTTTTCTCTCCCACTTTTGGTAACACCGCGTTTTTTTTGTTGTTCGACTTGTTAGCTATTTTTGTTTTTTGCTTGGTTTTCAAAGGCTTACGAGTTTTCTGAAAAGAGTTAAGGCTCAAATTGGAGAGGCAAGTTCCTGCAACCTTTGCCGGATGTCAAGTAGCTGTTTTTGGATTTTTAAAATTTCTTCCGTTGGCAAATTCTTTTGCAGCAGTTTGGTTTTGACCTTCTCTTGGAATTCGATGAGCCGCTGTTTGCGCAAACCTCCCCAAAATTCCTTCGCTGCGGCCAAAATGTCGGTCGGGAAAAACCGTTCGTCCATCGCGGCTAATGCGGCCTGTTCTCTGGCCGGGCATTGCGCCAAAAATGTGGCAAACCCCGCTTTGTCGTCCGGCGAAAAATCGGAAGCCACGATTTTTGCCAGCAGTTCCCAACCTTCCCCCAGGTCTTTCACGGAGGGTTCCGTGCGCGAGCGCAACCATTCCCTCACTTCCGTCGAACGGATGGAAGCCCTGCACAAAAAAATGCAAGACTCGCCGAGTTGCAGAGCTTCTTGCCTCGGTGCCTCTTCGGAAGGATCGTCGTCTTCTCGTCTTCCTGGAGATTTGGTTGCGAGTTGGTGCAACTGTTTGGAAGTCACCCCCAAGCGCACGGCGATTTGTCCCGCCGCAGCGTCCCGATGGACGGCATCGGGGATCATTTTGAGGATTTCAGCCATCCTGTGCGCCGCTTTAGAAACTCCCGCTGCACCCGTCAAAACCCCGGACATTTCTATCCGATCCAACTGGTAATCAATGATTTCTCGTGCGCTGGCGACCCGTTCCGCAAACCTTGCTCCGCCTTCCGAGCGGATCAGGGAATCCGGGTCTTCCCCGGTGGGGAGCGCGAGGACTTTTACTCCCAAGCCTTGCCCTAGCAGGTGAGGCAAGGAGCGGTCAACGGCTTTCTGTCCGGCGGCGTCGGCATCGAAGCATAAGACGGCGGTTGGGGCGAATCGCCGCAGTAGGCTAGCCTGTTGAGCGGTGAACGCCGTCCCCTGCGAAGCGATCACATTTTCCACGCCCGCCTCGTAAGCCGCGATCAGGTCGAACTGCCCTTCGCAAACAATCGCGCACTCCTTTTCCGCCAGAGCCCGCTTCGACTTATGCAAGCCGAAAAGAATTTTTCCTTTTGTAAAAATCGGGGTTTCGGGAGAATTGACATACTTTGCGGGGCTGGCGGCGGCATCCAGTATCCTCCCGCTAAACGCCACGATTTCTCCGTAGTCGTTGTGGATGGGGATCATCACACGCCCGCGGAAACGGTCATAGACGCGCCCGCTCTCCTCCGCTTTTCCGCACAGCCCGGAACGCAACAAATCGTTTTCCCGAAATCCGCCTTTCTTGGCGAAACCGAAAAACTCGTCCCCTCCTGGCGGGGCGAAGCCCAGCGTCCAGCGGGCGGCGACCGCCCCGTCGATGCCCCGTTTCCTCAAATAATCCCGCGCCACCTTTGCCCGTTTGTCTTCAAACAAAAGGCCGTGATACCACTTCGCGGCTTCCGCGTGGATTTCCAGCAACTTCCCCCGTTCTACATCCTGCTGTTCTCCGCCCCCGCCCCCGCTTTCTTCGAGCAGATGCACTCCGGCGCGTTGCGCCAGTTTCCGGACCGCATCGGCAAACCCCAGGTGCTCGTAATCCTGCACGAAGCGGATGACCCCTCCTCCCGCGCCGCATCCGAAGCAGTGATAGACCTGCCTCGACGGGCTGATGGTGAAAGAAGGGGTCCTTTCTTTGTGAAATGGGCACGATGCTTTGAAGTCGCTCCCCGCCCTTTTGAGCGGGATGTAACTCCCGATTACATCCACGATGTCGTTGGCATCTACGACCCGTTGGATACTCTCGTTAGCAATCCGTGGCACGACTGGAAACCGGTTGCCCGGCGGCAAAAAACAGGCCGGGCAACGCGGCGGGTTCTCAGACCGGTAGGGTTGCGTCCAGGGCAGCCAGCACCGCCCCGATGCTTTCCTCGGTTTCGTCGCCCATGTTCGATATGCGGAAAGTCTTGCCCTTGAGTTTTCCGTATCCGCCGTCGATGACTAGCGAATGCTCTTTCTTCAAGCGCTTGATCCATTCGGCGACATCGATGCCTTTGTTGTTTGCCACGCAAGTCAGAGAAACCGAGCGGTAGCCTTCGGGGGCAAAAAATTCAAAGCCGTTGCGGCGGACCCAATCGGCGACCATCCCGTTGAGTTTGATGTGGCGGAGGTAGCGGTTTTCTGCCCCTTCGGTTTCAATGTCTTCGAGTTTGCTGCGGAGCGCGAAGATGTGGGCGATGGAGGGGGTGCTGGGCGTCATGTCCTGCTCGGCGTTTTTTTCGAATTCGATGAAGTCGAAGTAGTAGCCTCGGTCTTTGGATTGCGCAGCTCGTTCGAGTGCTGCGGGAGAGGTGCTAAACAGAGCCAAGCCCGGTGGCATCGCCAGTGCTTTTTGGCTTCCTGTCAGCAAAACATCGATTCCCAGTTTGTCCATCGGGATTGCTTCGGTGGAGAACGAAGACACCGTATCAACGATCAACAAAACGCCGGGAAATTTTTTTACGACGGCGGCGATTTCCGCCAAGGGGCTGCGGACCCCGCAGGAAGTCTCGTTGTGGATCAGCGTCACGGCATCGAAACCGCCTTCCGCCAATTTCGCTTCAACTGCTTCTGGTAGAATGGGTTGCCCCCATTCGGCTTTTAGCGCAACCGCCTCTTTTCCGCACCGTTGGCTCACATCGAACCACTTGTCGGAAAATGCGCCGCACATACAGTTCAGGACTTTGCCGCCCACTACGAGGTTGCGGATTGCCGCTTCCATCACTCCCCACGCGGAGGAAGTCGAGAGATAAACTCTCTGTTCCGTGCCGAACAAGGCGCGGAGTTTGGGCTGGATTTCTGCGCTTAACGCTTTGAAGTCGTTGCTGCGGTGGCCGATCATCGGCGTGCAAAACGCGCGGAAAGTTTTTTCGGAAACTTCGATGGGTCCGGGGATGTATAGTTTGATGTGGTTTGCCATGGGAAATCAGGATTGGTGAAGTGGTTTTTTAGCGGCTCCTTCGGGAGCTGCAATTCGGTGGTTTTCCCGTTTTTTTTGGCGGGCTGGTATCCGCCACGAAATCTCCCGCAAAGCGCGTAAACCGTCTCCGCGGGAGCAAACGGGACTCCCGAAATTAT
>DYNR01000046.1 GCA_020720945.1 Chthoniobacter flavus
CGCTTAACTTCCTCCCTCATTTTACGGACAACTCCCCTGACACTCTCCGCCCATTATTCACTCGCCAACATCCTCTCATTTCGAGGTTGAGAAGCAGCAAAAAAAACTCTACTCTCCTTGCGCATGAGCGATGACCATTCCGAAAACTGGATCCACAAGATTCTCGTGAAGTTCAGTAACTCTCGCGAATTCACGGTTTCTTTCATTCTTCATGTCATCATGGTTGCCGTTTTCGGAACCGCCGTATTGTTTGAAACCACGCAAGACCCCCCAGACTTCCAATCGCAAGGCGGCTCGTTCTTCGTCCCCCAAGAAGCGGAGTCTGCCCCTCCTCCGCAAGACACCCTCGCTCCCGCCACCCAAGAGGTTTCCTTCGACATCGCCGCCCAACTCCCCGCCGCAACAGGCCTATCTCTGCCTGCCACCACCGCTTCTGCCCCCGCCTCTCTCCAGTTCGATGCCTCGCAATTTTTCTTGCCAAAACAATCCGCTTCTTCCTCGGCCCAGCAACAAGGCTCCCCTTCCACGCTCCCCCCTTCCTCCCCCTCTCTCCCCCAAGAATCCATATCTCCGCAAGTCGCCTCCAGCATCAAAAATTTCACTTCGGAATGGAGCAAATCCCCGCCTAGCGTCGGCACCCGCCAAAGGGAATTTCTCTTCACCGCATTTTTGGGGAAATACGCGGGAGGCAACTGGAACTCTACCGTCGAAGTGGGCGTGAAAGATAAAATCGTAAAAGGTAGCCTCCCCAACCTCCTCTGGATCATCAACAAATGGTCGAAAGATAAAATCACGACAAACGAAAAAAATATCCGCGTCATCAACCTGAGCAGCAGCGAACTGTTTTCGGTCAAACCTCCTTTCATCTTTTTGACGGGCACCCGAGACTTCGTGCTGACCGAAAGCGAAATAAAAAACCTCCGCAAGTATGTGCGGATGGGCGGCTGCATCTGGGGAGACAGCTCCGTGCCTGGACGCAACTCGCGCTTCGACATCGCCTTCCGACGCGAAATGCGCCGCATCATCGATGATGTGGACAAAAACTTTGTCCCCCTCCCTCCCAACCATCCAATCTTTACTTCCGGCTACTTCCCAGAAATCAAAAAAACGCCTCCGGGAATCAATTTTCACGAAGAGCCACCCTACGCCCTTCACATCTATGGAGAAATCGCAATCCTCTACACAGCAAATGATTACGGAGATATGTGGCAAATCGGCATCGACGAAAACGGCAGCATCGACCTCAAGAAAAACTCGAAAAACCAACTCGCCGCCGTCAACGAGCACCTCTGGAAAAACCGCTTTCTCTATGTCGGCAACATCGCCCCTTCCCAACAAAAACCGGGTTCTCCCCCCTCTTCCCAAAACCTCGTCGATGCCTACAAATTCGGGACAAATATCATCGTCCACCTCCTGACCCGCTGGGATCGTATCACGGCAAACGCACCATCGCTTTGACTCCTGTCTTCAGGTTCTAACGATGCTTCTCACTATGCAAATCTCTCCCCTCGCCCCCGCCTTCCCTTGGCTGCTCGCCGGCATCTTCGCCTCCGCCTTCCTCGCCTCCCTCATCCTTTACTTTCTAAAACGCGAACAATGCGCAAAAACTCTTTTCCTCCTCGATGTCGAACGCTCCGCTAACACCGAAAAAAACGCCTTTTGGCAATCCTCTCTCGCAGGCCTAAAAGAAGAGTTCCGCCTGCTCTCCCGCGACGCCCTTTCCTCCAATTCCGAATCCTTCCTCTCCTTGGCTAAATCGGAACTAGAAGAAAAACGCAAGTCCGTCGCCGAAACCCTCCTGCCCGTGAACGAAAAACTCGCAAAATTCAGCGAGGCCTTGCACGAAATCGACAAATCGCGGGTGGGTGCCTATTCCGAACTCCGCCAACAAGTGGAAGCCCTTTCCGCCTCCCAAAACAACCTCCGGACGGAAACCGCCAACCTAGTCAAAGCCCTGCGCGCCCCACAAACCCGCGGACGATGGGGGGAAATCACCCTCCGGAGAACTGTGGAACTCGCTGGAATGCAACAACATTGCGATTTTTTTGAGCAAGTCAACACGGAGGGTGAAAACGGGCGCCTCCGCCCCGATCTCGTCGTCCAACTTCCCGGAGGAAAAAAAATTGTCGTCGATTCAAAAGTGGCTTTCGATGCCTACCTCAATGCCCTCGAAGCCGTAGATGAAAACTCGCGCGCTGCTCTCTTGAAAAATCACGCCCGCCAAATCCGCACCCACGCCGAAAGCCTGGCAGCAAAATCCTACTGGTCCCAATTCGATGAATCCCCGGAAATCGTCATCATGTTCGTCCCTCTCGAAACCGCTTTTTCTGCGGCCATCGAAACAGATCCTTCCCTCTTGGAATGGGCGGTGGAACGCAGGGTCATCCCGGCTTCTCCCATGACTCTCATCGCCCTCCTCCAAGCGGTCCACTACGGCTGGAAACAGGAAAACATCAGCGCAAACGCCCGCTCGATCCAAGTCTTGGGCAGAGAACTCCACGACAGGATTTTCGTCCTTTCCGAACATTTTTCCTCTCTCGGCAAGCACTTGGAAAACGCGACGCGTTCTTTCAATAGCACCGTCGGCAGCCTAGAAAATCGCGTTTTGACAAAAGCTCGAGAACTCAAAGAACACGGTGCCGGCTCCGCAGAAAAAGACGCGGCTTCCCCAAAAGAAATAGAAACTTCTCCGCGCATTCCCCGCATCCAACAATCCGCTTAACCCAATGATCGAAAGCTGGTTCCAATTTAACTTCCCCGATTTCAGCCTCGCTTTTGCGAGCATTTTGCTGGAAGGCATCCCCTTCATTTTGTTCGGCACGCTTTTCTCGGGCTTCATCGACCAATTTTTGCCTTCCCGCTTTATGGCGCGAATCCTCCCGCGCAACGAAAGCCTCGGCATCTTCGCGAGTTCGCTTCTCGGCTTGCTCTTTCCGATCTGCGAATGCGGCATCGTCCCGGTAGTCCGCAGACTGATGGCCAAAGGGCTTCCCGCATCCCATGCGATCACCTACATGCTCGCCGCCCCCATCGTCAACCCGATCGTCGCCGTTAGCACCTACGCAGCTTACCAAGGACAAGGTCCGCTAGAAATGACCGCCCTGCGCCTGGCGATCGGAGGTGGGGTCGCCATCTTGGCTGGCTTTGCCGCCAGCAACCTGAACTTGCACCTCATGGTCAAACCCGCGGTCTTGGCAGAAATCATCTCCGCCCCGGCCCCCGAAAAAAAGATGTCCTCATCACTCCTCCAACGGATCGTATCCGCCCTGCATACCGCATCAGAAGATTTTCTAAATGTGCTTTTCTACTTCGTCTTCGGCGCCGCGTTCGCCGCTGTTTTCGGGACGGCCGTCAACCAGGCCGCACTTCTTCCTCTAACGCTAGATGATTGGCTGGCAACAAGTTGCATGATGGGACTCGCCTTTATCCTTTGCCTTTGCAGCACTTCCGATGCTTTTGTCGCGGCTTCTTTCGAGACTTTTTCGCAAGCGGGGCAACTGGCTTTTTTGACTTTTGGTCCGATGTTTGACTTCAAGCTACTGTTTCTCTATTCGGCGGTTTTTACCCGGCGATTCGTGGCCGGATTGGGCATCGGTCTTTTTATCATCATCGGCCTGATTTGCGTCCGTCTCGCCTTCCTGCAATTTTGATGAACCCGCCTTCCTCTCCCGCCGAAATATCTCCCGAGCTCCGCTCGTGCCACTCTGGCCACTCGGGAAAAAACACCTCTTCGCTTGTCCTCCTGCTCTGGGGCTCCGCGTTCCTCTACCTGTTTTTTTCGGGAAAAACCGCATCTTTTCTCCACCCGTTTTTCCATCTTCCGGTCGCTCTCTCCGGCTGCATTCTCGTTTGCTTGGCCCTGCTTCCCCGCTCCTCCGCCTCCCAGTCTTGCCTCTGCAAAACCTCGCCTGCCCCTTCCCAACCCACCGGAAAAAATTTTTCTCCATCAGCGATCGTTCTTCTTATCCCTTTGGTTATCATGGTGTTCATATCTCCAACCCAATTCAGCGCGACCATGGTCAGAAACCGGGGAATCGTAGAATCCGCAGAGCAGTTGCCGTCGAAAAAAACGGATTTTCTTTCTGGAGGCACCCCTTTTGCATGGACGAATGACCCCTCGATGGACGCTTCTTCCTATCTCGCAAAAACTCCGGACGGAAAAATTTTGGCGGAAACCATCGACCTCCTTTTCGCTGCTCAAGAACCCCCTTTACGCCCGGACTTCGACGGGAAAGAAATTGAAATCATCGGCCAATACCTGCCGGACCACAGCGATCTCGCCGCGCCAAACCGCTTCCAGTTGCTCCGGCTTTTCGTGATGTGCTGCGCGGCGGATGCCCGCCCGATCGGCATCACCGTCCTCGGAAAAATCCCGGAGGGACTCCCCGAAATGGCGTGGGTCAAAGTAGAAGGCACCGCCACTTTTCCAAAAATCAAAGGGCGTGTTTTCCCTGTCGTTGAAGCAAAATCGGTGAAACCTTGCCAGGAGCCAAAAAACTCCTTCCTCCACTGAAAAGTTTTTCACCGCCGCCCAAAAAAATGTCTGCTCTTTTTCCCTAAAGGTTTCCCTGCTTTTGCCGACCTTCCGACCTTAGCACTTAGCTGGGGCTTCCGTCCTAGCAGTGCTGGTCGGACACTTAATAAAACGGACCCGCCAGCGGCACGGACGCCGCAACAACGACAAGACAAGGAAATTATATGTCACTCTCGATCAATACCAATTCGTCGGCCTCCGTCTCGGCCTCGAATCTTAACTCGACCAACACGATGTTGCAGCGCAGCCTGCAACGCCTCTCCAGTGGTTCCCGTATCGTAAACTCTTACGACGATGCCGGTGGCTTGGCCGTGTCCATGAAAATGAGCGCTGCCATCCGCCGCACGGACGCGACGAACATCAACCTGCAAAACGCCCAATCCTTCCTCAAAACGCAGGACGGTGCTTTTGCGACTGCCACCAAAGTGCTCACCCGTATGTCGGAACTGGCAACCCTCTCGCAGGATGTCACCAAAACCACGGGCGATACCGCCAACTACCAAACCGAGTTCACCGCACTCCAAAGCCAGCTCACCGCTCTCGGTTCGGAAAAATTCAACGGCGTGGCGCTGTTCAACACCAGTGGGTCAACCTCTACCGTTTACACGAACGAGGATAGCACCACATCGACGACCATCACAAAGGCGAACCTCACCGCAAACTCCAGCATGGCTACCGCCATCAGCTCTGGCACAGTCATCAGCTCCGTGAGTGCCGCCCAAGCGACCGTCAGCTCGGTCAACACGGCATTGGAAGCCCTGGCGACCATGCGCGCACAAAACGGTTCGGAATCGAGCAAGCTCAACTTCGCCCAAGAGATGCTCACGACCAACAAAAACAACCTCGAAGCCGCTAACGGCCGCATCATCGATGTCGATGTCGCTTCCGAAAGCACGCAGCTAGCCCGGTTCAATATCTTGCAACAAGCTGGCACCGCCATGCTTGCGCAAGCCAACCAGACGGCTCAATCCGTCCTGCGGCTGCTCTCGTAATAGCATCCAAAAAAACGGCGGAGCCAGGGCGCACACCGGCCCGGCTCCTCCCGCAAAAAAAAGCTCCTTCCCTCGCGGGAAGGAGCTTTTTCTTTTTGTCCGATCCCTTTGCTCAAAAAAATCAATTTCGCTTCGTCAGCTTTTGAACTACTTCGACAACCCTGACCATCGGGTCTTTGACAACTTCCCCAAACGCGCTATCCGCGTAAGTAAAGGATTCCAAGCTCTTCCTCCCCAATAACTTATCTCTCAAGTGCAACAAGTAGCCAAACGATGTGATGTATTTCCCCGGACGATAGACGGGCGACGGGAATGCAATGCCTGCCGCCCTCCGGCACGCGATGTCGGGAAAATTGATTCCCATCCGCTGCGACCCGAGGACGCTCCCCCAATACCGCGGGTTAATTTCTAAAACAAACAGATCCCCCGTCGCTCCGTCCACGCGCAAATCAATCTGCGCAATCCCGCTCCACCGCAATGCCCCCATGAGTTTTTCCACGACCGCACGAACTTTCGGATCCTCGAAAAACCGCAATCCCTTGGACGGGCGAAACGAGTTTTGGTCCGCCGACATATTCCTCTGCACCGTCAAAAACAACACTTCCCCACCTGCGCAAAAAGCGGCGCTCCCCAAATCGTATCCCCGGATAAACTCCTGCACGACAAGGGGATTTTCCACGCTGTGTTTTTCCTCCAAATAAGGCAACAGCCCGTCTGCCGCCTCGAAAACACGCATCCCGCTCCCGCCCCCACCCCATGTTGGCTTGGTGATCACCGGCATCCGCAAGCGTTCCAACTTCCGGGAAACCTCGGGGTCTGCGGGGTCAAACCGGACTGTCCTCGGATGCGGGACCTCGTGCTCTTCCATAAAAGCCGAGAGAGCCGTTTTGCTGCACGCAGTCTGAAACGACTTCGGCGGCGGTTGTTCCGTCACCCGAACCATGGAACGCAACTCGTCGTCTGCGTTGTTCACAAGAAAATCAATCTGGTCCACATTGACAGGCAACAAAACATCGATTTTGTCCTTCCTCAAAACATCCTTGAGGCGCATCAAAAAATCCCCACAGTCCTTACCCGGCGGCAAATAAGTAAAACCTTTCACCCATCGCGAATGCCGGAGAATCGAATCCGCGTGCGGCGAAGCAACAAAAATATCCACCGCTCCACCCGCGGCAAGGCACTGCACGACTTGCACCGTGATTCCCACCCCTGCATGACTATCGAGAATTAAGACCTTCGGTTTCATCGAATCAAAAAGTTCGTATCATTCGCACCTGCATTTCGGCGTGCATAAGGCAGGCGCGAGAGGTTGCCCGCCAAGACTGCCCGATTGCCGACGGGAGTCAAGACGGAAAAGACACCCCAAATCCTCGCATAAAATTCAAAACATCGAAGAGCAAAGTCGCTTCGTTTCCTTTCTTCTTGCGTCGCAAGCTCATCGCCATCAACCAGTTCCCTATCTTCGCTAAAAAATCCCGGCATCCAAAACCTGCAACCCGCAACCTGCCTTCACCTCTTGCGAAGAGACTTGAGCCTTTCCGCTAAATCTTTTTCCGAAAATTCAATCTCGGAGCGCAACTCCCCAGAACTGATCCACTGGGCACCGAATGTCGTGACGGTCGTCCGCTCCATGTTGTCGTCGGTCGCAACCGTAATGGCATACTCCGAAGCATACTTGACAACAAAACGCTCGATCAGAGCATCCGCGCTCTGCCCCGCTTTGGAATAAAAAATTTGCAAGCGATCCTCGCTTTCGTCCAAATTGGCTTTCGGACCTCGCCCGTCATAAACCAACACAACATTCACCCCCGAGGAATCCGAATAGCGCAATAAAATTTCCGCCAACCTCGACCTGGCGATTTCCGGTTTCCCGGCATGCAAAGCGGCTAACTCTTTCCACGCAAACAAGATGCTATGCCCGTCAACGATCAAAACCTTTCGCATCGGAACCGCAGAATTTATTGTGTCAGAACAGCTCGCCGTATCGGCTTTTCGCCAACCCTTCGCTCAAATTCAAAATGGAAAGGTGGTCTTCGCATTCGAGAGCCTCGCGCACGAGTTCTTCGCATTCGGGAATGGCAAGAGTTTGCACCGCTTTTTTCACGCGGGGAACCAAACACGGGCTAGTGCTCAATTCATCGACCCCTGCCCCGAGCAAAAGCGGGGTCAGCGCAACATCTCCCGCCATCTCCCCACAAACACCGCACCATATCCCCTGGTCTTTCGCCACTTGCGTCGTCATCTGGATCAGACGGATAATCGCGGGATGCGTCGGAGTATAAAGATGGGCGATCCGCTCGTTAACCCGGTCAACGGCAATCGTATATTGAATCAGGTCGTTCGTCCCAATGCTGAAAAACTTCACTTCTTTCGCCAACCATTTCGCAACAAGCACGGCACTAGGCAACTCGATCATCGTCCCCAACTCGATGTCGGGGTTGAATTCGATGTGCGCCGAAGACAACTCTCCGCAGCACTCGTCAATCAAACGCTTGGCCGCCCGCAACTCATCCATCCCTGAAATCATCGGCAACATCAGCTTGATGTTCCCTACCACACCCGCCCGCAAAATCGCTTTGATCTGCGGCTTGAAAATCTCCGGGTGATTCAAACAAAAACGGATCGCCCTACACCCCAAAAAAGGGTTTTGCTCTTTCGGCAAATCCAAGCTTTCCGTCGATTTGTCGCCGCCGATATCTAGGGTGCGAATAATCACCGAATACGGCAACGCCTGCTCGGCAATGTGCCGGTAATCGTGAAACTGCTCCTCTTCGTCCGGCGGTGTCTTCCGGTTCAAATAAAGAAATTCCGTGCGGTAAAGCCCGATTCCCTCGGCCCCGCATTCGCGCACATCGTCCATTTCATTCGCCAACTCGATGTTCGCTGAAAGGATGATATGCCTGCCATCCACCGTGACACAACTCGTTTCGCGGATAAGCTCCAGACGCTCTTCCACTTCGTCCTTCTGCTTCTGTATCCGACCGTATCGCTCCAGCGTCTCCTGCGAAGGATTCAAAATCAGCTTGCCCGTGTAACCGTCAATCAAAATATCATCGCCGCTGGTGATGACTTGAAACAGTTGCCCCAACCCGACAATCGCGGGGATGTCCAGCGACCGCGCCATGATTGCCGAATGCGATGTTTTCGATCCGGCCTCCGTCGCAAAACCAACCACTTTGTCGCGGTTGATCATGGCCGTATCCGACGGTGTCAAGTTTTTGGCGATGATGATATGCGGGCGGTCTGGCGTCGGAATTCTCCTCGGGTTTTTCCCCATCAAATGACGCAATACACTCCTGCTAACATCCTCAATATCAACGACTCTCTCCCGCAAATACGGGTCGTCTATCGCCTGCAAGGCCTTGCAGTATTTTTCGGCGATCCGGTGGAAAGTCGTCTCGATGTTGAAGTGGTCTTTCTCCAAATTCCTCAAAACTTCATCGATGAGCGTCCGGTCTTCCACGACCAGCAAATGCGCATCAAAAATGCTGGCATCGCTGGCACCTAACGAAGTGGCGATCCTCTGCTGGATTTCTAAAAGCTCCGTGCGCGTGGCGACCAACGCCGCCTCAAAACGGGCAATTTCTCCGGGCAACTCTTCGGGCTTGATCTTACGGTAAGGGATTTCATCTTCCTCCAACCAATGCACCAGCGCCTCAGCATGCGCAATCCCAGGAACCACTGGGATGCCGCTAAAGATCTGCTCGACTCGCTCGCCGTCCGTTTGAATGTCTGAAAAGTTTTCCTCCACGCTGGAAGAAAATAAGAAAACCAGAAGAAAAAATCAACTGTTCATTTCTCGCCGAAAGAGGAATCTACCAGTTTTTTTAACTCCCCCAAAACCTCCTCGGCATCAGGGCCTTCGGCACGGACTTCTAACTTCGAGCCCATGCCAGCAGCCAGCATCATCAATCCCATGATGCTCTTTCCGTTTACTTCCTCCCCATCCTTCTCAACCCACACCTCGGATTTATACCGGCTTGCAGTCTTAACAAATGAGGCCGCCGGTCGTGCATGCAGACCGGTCTGATTTAGAATGGTTAATTCGATTTTCACAGATACTCCCCTTGCTTATAGCGATTTCTCCACAGAAATCACCCTTTTTTTTTCATAAACTGCAACAGCCTTTTATTGAACTCCAAGGCACTGTTGTGCCCCATCGCTCTGAGCTTTTGATCGAGTGCAGCGACCTCGACCAAACGCGCCAAATCTCGCCCCATCCTCACTGGAATCGTAACATGCGGAATGGGAATCCCCAAAACTTCGTAGCTCTCTTGATCCAACCCTATCCTGTCCACTTCCTCACACTCGTTCCAATCTTTGAGCGTCACAACAAAATCTAACTTCTTCTCCGAACGCACCGCACCAACCCCGAACACCGCCGCAACATTGATGATCCCGATCCCTCGCACCTCCATGTGAAAACGAGAAATCTCGGAGGCCATTCCGACCAAACCATGACCGTCCGTCATCCGAACCCTCGTGATGTCATCGCTGACCAAACTATACCCCCGTTCGATAAGACCCAACACACATTCGCTCTTCCCAATCCCGCTCGCACCGCGAATCAATGTGCCTATCCCCATTATATCGACCATGCTCCCGTATTCCGATGCCGTCGGGGAAAACTCCGTTTCCAAAATCAAAGTCGCCGCATTCACGAATTTCATCGTGATCATGCTCGTGCGAAAAATCGGGGTTCCCGTCGCTTCGGCCGCCCGCTGGATTGTTTCTGGAACGCGGTGATCCCTGGCTACCACAATGCAAGGAAAATTCCTCTCAAACATCCCCATCATCCGCTCCTCCGCTAATTCGGGCGGCATACTCCGCAAAAAACTCAACTCCGATGCCCCTAAAACCTGCACCCGCTTGGATGCAAAAAAATTCAGAAACCCAGCCAACGCCAACCCCGGACGATTGATGGTCGGTTCCCGGATCGTTCGCCCAAAACCCTTCGCCGCCCCCTCCAAACGCATCTCCAACCGGTCGGCATAGTTCGCGTAAAACTGGCCGACCGTAACCGCATTGTGCAAATTTTTTCCGAGGGTTTGCGGCATATCTTCCTCACATAGAAAAACTTTCGCCGAGATACAGCCTGCGGCTCACCGGGTCGTTCAACAAAAAATCCTTGTCGCCCTGGCTCTCGACTCGCCCTTCGTAAATCAGGTAAGCGCGATCCACAATATTCAATGTCTCCCGCACATTGTGGTCGGTAATCAGAATCGCCAAACCCTGCGCCCGCAAATTCTGGACGATTTGCTGGACATCGTTCACCGCGATCGGATCCACCCCGCTAAACGGCTCATCGAGCATCAACAAATTCGGGTTTGTCACCAGCGACCGAGCGATCGTCAACCTGCGCTTCTCTCCACCGCTCAAAGTCAATGCCTGGTTCTTCGCCAAATGCGTGATACCAAACTGCTCAAGCAACTCGAAACATCGGTCTTTGCGTTTCTGGTTGCTCATCTTTTGCGTCTCCAAAATCGCCATGATGTTTTCTTGCACCGTAAGCTTGCGAAAAATGGATTCCTCTTGCGGCAAGTAACCCATCCCTTCCCTCGCCCTCCGATACATCGGCAACTGCGTCACATCCTTCCCGTCAAAAAAAACTTTCCCACCATTGGGGCGAACCAACCCGACGATCATGTAAAATGTCGTCGTCTTCCCCGCCCCATTCGGCCCCAAAAGACCAACGATCTCTCCCTTCTGAACATGGATGTCCACCCCGTTGACGACCGAACGCCCCCCGTAAATTTTCACGAGTTTTTCGGTCCGCAAAAGCGAAGTCGCAGGATTGGGAACCGGCTTCGACTCTTTCCGCGGCGGCAAATGCCCCTGCCCCTCGCCGCTCATTTCGCCCCGTCCCCCGTTTCGACGATCATCGTCCGACTACTCCCCGTCGTGTTGATTTTCCCCGCCCGATTCAATATCATTTTCGTCCCGCTATCCGTCGCTATGTGCGCATTGATCCCCTGTTCGACCTTCGGCCATTCGGTCAAATCTACATCGCCAGTAGCTGGATGAAAAACGGCTTTCCCCGACTTCGCAACAGAAACAACATCTTTCCCCTTGGCATCTTTGTTCTCTTGGCGAATCACGACATTCCCCGTCGCTTCCACCCGCTCCAAACCCTTGCGGTCTTGGTTCAAAAACGCCTTCAAACGATCGCAAGTCAGCGTGAACTGCGGATCTTTGACAGTCACGGAACCCGTGAACTCCGCCACTCCCGAACGATTGTCAAAAGTCGATTCGTCCATCGCCGTTATGACCGTTTCAGCGTTCGGCGGTCTTTCTTTGGAAGACCCACCAAACCCACCTCCTTGCCCAGGGTTCATCGAAGGTGCCAACTGCGCCAACGCTCCAGCAGCACCAAACGCAACACACACCAACTGCAAAACAAAAAAACGAATCATTCTTTTTCTCATGGCTCCTTCTTCTCCAAGTCAAGGTCTCCGGTGCGGCGGACCGTCATGGTCACCTCACCCTTCATCACCCCAGTTTGCTTATCAATATCAAACTCGAGATTCTTCCCGCGAATCGTAAAATCGTCCCTTTCAATCACCGCTTCACCCTCCCCAATTTTCGCCAACTTCTTCGTCGGCGTGTGAAAATTCGCCATCGGCAAACTCACGACCATGCGGTTCCTGTCTTCACCGTAAAAATCGATCTTCATCTTTTCCATCTCGATGTTATCGTCGTCCTTCCGCCTAGAAACATCCGAAACAATCAGCAAAACCAACTCGTTTTTTTCGTTGTAATGCGGAATGCGAATCCCCAAAACATCTTCCCCATGCGGCACGGGTATATTGATTTGCGGCTGTTCTCCCCCCCCTTCCCCTTGCCCGCCTCGAACCACAAACACTCCGGAGAAAAAAACAAAAAGAACCGCACTCCACAACCAAGCTCCCCGCAAAACATTCCACCGAAAAAAACCGCAGACTACCTCGCGCGCAACCTCTCCGGTCTCCGCAATGCCCACAAGCGTTTTTTTGTTATTTTCCCATAGCAACATAGAACCGATGATTCTTTCATCTTTTCTGTCTTTTTCAACCTAAAAAGAACAGCAAAAAGAACAATATCTCCCGAATCCTCGCGTAATCCTGAAACCATGAAAAGCGAGATTCCTTCGTTTCTTTGCTTCTTGAGCCGCAAACCCTCGGAGTGCAGGCGATTTATCGCCGCTTTGGACGCTCGCCTCCCCCTCTTCCCTTTGGGAGAGGGCTGGGGTGAGGGTTGCGAAGCAATATGCCCTCGTGTCGCAAC
>DYNR01000047.1 GCA_020720945.1 Chthoniobacter flavus
TTCGGATTGGTAGCGAAAGGAATGGACATTGGAGCCTCCCATTTGCATTTGCGGCGGGTTCTCGTTTTCTGCTACCGTTGCAGTAGCGGAGGAAGTGTCCAAAAGGCAAAAGATGCTAAGCGTAAGAGTAAAAAAACAGATTGTTTTTTTGGATAGATTGGAAAGGGACAAGAGCATGATTTTACTTTTTTGGGAATCCATAATGCAAATGGGAGGAGTTTCCGACTCTATGTTCTATTGTTTTACCGCCGGGGATTCAACAACTCCCAAAGGTCCTCCACACCCCACTGCCGGAGTGCCTTCTGCCAGATCACAGCGAGTTCCACACTTATTAACTTTGTCTGGCACCCATCCACCATCTTTTTGACCACTTCCTATGGAAGGCTCTAGCGCACGACAGGATGCATTATCTACGCATTCCCCTTTTGCATATTGGCCTTTTCCAGAAAAGGCCAAGCCCGAAGAGATTTGGATTACAGCGAGGATTAAAAACGCTTTTTTCATGATTTGCTATTTTTCTTTGTTTTCTTGTTGACTAGTTTCTGAGGAAGGGGTTGACTAGTTTCTGAGGATTCAGAAAGCACCCACGATGATGCAATACCCAGAACCAGTCGGAAAGGCAAGAACTTTTTTTCGGAAAGCGAAAAAAGTTTTTCTTGGGATCTGTGGGTTGATTTTTTGTGGGGTTGGGTGGGGTGGAACGGTTTTTGCGGAGGGTGTTGTGGGGGGCGGGGAAGTGGTGGATTATCGGGTGCTTCCGGTGCGTGGGGAGAGGATCGACCGCGCGGAATTTCGGATGTGGTTGCCGGAGGGAAGTGGTTCTTTGCGAGGGATTTGGGTTTTGCTGATGGGGACAAACCAGAGTGCGTTGGGTTTGGTGGACGAGCCGTTGTGGCGTGAGTGGGCGACCCGGCAAGGGGTGGCGTTGGTGGGGGTGTATCTGCTCAATGAGAACGGGAATTATGATTGGCCCGAGACGGGGAGCGGGCGGGCGTTGGTGGATGCGTTGGAGTATTTTTCCGGGGTGACGGGGCGGGGAGAGCTGCGGGAGGTGCCGATCTATCTCGCCGGGTTTTCGCAAGGCGGGCAATTTGCGTATCATTTTGCGCTATGGAATCCTGGGAGGGTGGGAGGTTTTGTGACTGTGAAGGGAGGGAAGCACCGGATGCCGGAAGGGTGCAAAAAGAAAGAGGGGGACGAGGCGGAGGGGGCGGTGCCTGGGGTTTTGATTGCCGGGGAGGAGGATGCGGATTCCCGGAGGGAGAATTTGGAGCAAGTGGCGGAGGCTGGGGAGCGGATGGGGATGCCGTGGGTTTCTGTGGTCGAGCCGAAGACGGGGCATGAGCTAGGGCAATCTGCGCGGCTGATCGTTTCCTTTTTTGCGTGGCAGATGGGGGACTTGGGGAAAGGCGAGTGGGAGGGGCGGCTGGGGAAGTTTCGGGGAGGAAAAGCGATGGAGGCGATCCCTTGTCCGCCCATGGAAGAGACGGAGGTGGTAGAAATCTTGGTTCATCCGCAGAGTTCGGTCGATCTCGGGGAGGCTGATGTGCGGGAGCGGGAATGGGTAAATTTTGAGATTGATCTGATGCCCAAGGATGCGGGCGGAGCCGTGCAGGAGTGGGAGGTGGTGGCGGATCGCGAGGGAATCGATGGGAAGGTCGAGAAGGAGGGGGCGGGATGGAAATTGCGGGGGAGTGTGGAGGCTGGGCGGTTGCCGCTCGGGCTATTCAAGGGGCGGCTGCGGCTGTATCCGAGCATCGATGGGAAAGCTGTATCAGGAGGAGGTAGGGTCGAAGTGACGCTGCGGGTAACGGGGGGAGTCCGGGCGGAGCCGGCCAGTCTTTTTGTTGGGGTTTTGCGGACTGGAGAGACGAAAGAGGGGAAGATCCGGCTTCTTTTGCGGCCAGAGGGTTGCGATGGGGAGCGGGGGACAGTGATGGGTGTGGAAGTGCCCGAGGGGGTGGAAGCCGGGGAGGGGCGCGAGATTGTGGGAGGGTGGGAGTTTCCTGTGCGGGTGGATGCGGGGCGGTTTCGTTCGGGAAGGATTTTGTGGAAAGTCAAGAGTGATCGGGAATGGGACATCGCCGTTCCCGTGATTGGAACCGTAAAGAAAGAAGAGTAAAAATCAGGATGAAAAAAGAAAATATATTTATTGGTGTGGGTGTTGGGATTTTTTTGGTTGTGTTGGGAGTGTGGTATTGCGGCGCAACCCTCACCCCGCCCCTCTCCCAATGGGAGAGGGAGAAAGAGGGGGGAAGTGGAAAGCAAGATAAGATTCCCGATGTGGTGGTGGAGGGGAGCAATCTCAGCCAGCAGACCCAGTATCGGCAACGCGACATTGTGGCGGAGGAAGATATGGGGAGAGGGCTAGAAGTTGTGGGGGCGGGGGCAGGGAGCGGAGTTGCGGTTGCCAGTGGTGCAAAAAAAGAAACGGTGGAGACGGGAATAGTATTTGATCCAGAGTTTAAGATGGAGCATCCCGAATTCTCTGGGAAAGTTGCGACTTATGATTTCGAGGTTGCCAGCAAGCTTTACGGGAACCCGAAGATACGGGTGCGGTATTCGATTGCGTTGGACGAGAGCGGCAAGCCCTTTCCCGAATCCAACCAAGTGATTTTTTTTGCACCTCACCCCAATGAAGATTTTGAGAAGAGTTTCAAATCCAATCCGGGTTGGACCAAGTGGTGGGGGTATACTTTTTTTACCGTAGAGATTCGGACGGAGGACGAGGTATTTCGGGATCGGAGCCGGTGTTATTACTATGCGGAGTCTGGGGTGCATGAAGCGATTTTGGAAGCGCACCGCCAGATTTTAGCGCGGCATGGGTTAAAGAAAGAGCCATTTTTCGTTGTGGGGTATTCGGGAGGCGGGTGTCTGGCGACCAGTCTCGGGTTGTATAATGATCGGTCCATTTGTGCCGTTATTGTCGATGGGGTGCCCACTTTGGATATGCCTACGAAGAAATCCAACATCCCGTGGATGCTGATTTTTGGGAGAGGGGAAGGCAATGCGGATTTGATGCAGCAATTTGCCGGAGTTTTAAGGGGGAAAGGAACGCCCGTGATCGAAGCCATGAGCACGCCTAATTTTTGGGGGAACCGGATGGCGGGAGGGTATGCTCATGGCGGAGGGGTGATGGGGAAACCGTTGATGGAAGCCTATGTGCGGGGGATCATTGCGTTGCGGGAAGAGAACGGAAAGGTCCGGCCCTACCGGGAGTGGCCCTTCGTGACGGGCGAAACCCTCGGGAGTCCCATTTACGAAAACACGCCGGAGATGCGGGCAGAGATTCCTGACGGGCAGAGGATTTATCTGCCATCGAAAGAATTTGCTTCGGTGTGGAGCCAGCTCACGCCGAGGGCGCGCGAGATTTGCATTGAAGGGGCGACTCCGAATATCCGGTTGAAAGGGATTTTTCCGAGTGAGGGGAGGAGGAAGGGGGTCGTGCTTTTGCGGAGAGAATACGACCATCTGACCCTGCGCGATCTGGTCGAGGATGCGCATTATCTGGCGTTTCAGCGGATGGTAGTTTTGTATTGGCGACCCAGCGTTTACGGGAAAAAATTGACGGAAAAGGAAGAGGCGGAGTTTGTGGACACGGCGTTGATGCCGTGGGTGCGGGAGCAAGAAGAGTTGGAAGGGTTGCCGGTGTATTACTTGGGCTACTACGATCGTGGGCATGGGGTGTTGCGGGAGCTTGCGGCGATGGGGGGAGGGACGAAGTTTCAAAAGGCGGCGTTGGTGGGAGTCTCTCCGATGATGGGGGAGGAGGAGTGGGTCAGTGGCTTTGCGGCAGAGAATGTTTTGGAGAGTCCGGGGGAGGATGGGGCGGGCAAGGGAAAAAAGAAAGTGCGCCCGCAGATCAAGGTCGTTTATTATGAGAAAGACGAGGCGCATTGTCCGGTGGCGGTGTTGGAAGCACTGAAAGGGCAGGTGGCAAAGAATCCGCTCTGGGAGGTGGGGGAGGCGACGGTCCGGGATGGGGAGCTTACGAGGCTGCCGCTGGCTTATACCAGTAAGGCAGAAGGTTTTTTTAAGACGACGGAGCGCAAGGGGAAATAGCGTGATGAAGATGAATTTTTTAGGTTTGGTGAGGAAAAAAGAGGAGTTGATGGTTCGGCTATGCGGGTTGTGTGCGGTGGCGGTCGTGCCTGCGTGGGTGAGTGCGCGGGAGCATCCAGAGGGGTGGCTGGTGTATGCGGGGGAGGCGCGTGAGGGGGAGATTGGGGCGGGGGCATTGCGGGCGGTTGATGTTGCGCGGGTGATCGGGGTGAGTGTCGGAGGTAGGAAAGGGAGTTTGCCGGAGGGGATTCCGTGGGAAGAGGGGCGGGAGGAAGAGGCGATGGAGCGATTTTTTGGGAGGTGGGAAGAGGGGAAGATCGTGGTGGTCGAGGGGAGGCGGGGAGATGCGGGGGCGTATCGTGTTGCCGAGAAGTTGCGGGAGTTGGGGGTGGTGCCGGTCTATGTGATAGCGGAGGGGGGAGGGAAGTGAGAATTTAGAAGTAGGAAGGAAGAAAAAAGGTTTAACCGCAGATGTGCGCAGATGAATGCAGATGGGATGGGGAGAGAAAGAGAGAAAAGTGGTAAGAGAAAAAGGGGACTCTCACGGAGACACAAAGGCACGGAGGGAGGAGATGGCGGATGGATTTTTCCTTTGCGGCTTCGTGGCTTCGTGTGAGAAATCAGGGGGGATGCAGGAGGGGGTTAGGGGGTTTTTACGAAGGCGATGAAGGGGATGGCGAGGGTTTCTTCCTTGCCGTTGATGCGGGTGCGGAGGAGGAAACGGCCGGATTGGTTTGCTTTGGCGGAGGAGGGATCAAAGGTGCAGAGGAGTTTGATTTCCGCGCCGGATTGGGATTCGGCGGTTGCGGTGGCAAAGTCCGGGTGGGAGGATTCGATGGAGAGGAGTTCGAGCGGGGTTCCGGTTTTGGAGCGGAGGAGGGCGGAGAGGGTTCGTTTTTCGGGGGAGGGCAGGACACCGAGGTAGAGGGAGGGAGGTTTGGATTCGACCGAGCCGAGGATTTGGGCAGAGACGGGGATCTCATACAGGTAATGGACGGGCGAGTTGTCCTTCATACATTGAATTTGCAATGCGCTGGAAAAGGAACCTCTCGGAAGAGCCGAGGGATCTAATGTTACCTCAAACTCATAGATGCCTTCGTGAGTATTGATTTGTTTGCAAGTCAGAGAAGGGCTTTTCGAAGAGACAGAAATGGCATCCCATGGCATTTTGGTATCCGTTCCTTTTCGCAAAGGCAACACGCAAGATGTAGGTGCAGCTACCTTAGAAAAATCGATTTTACTCACATCGCATTCGACTACAGTGACCACATCGACGGTAATAGGAACCTCCGTTGAAATTTGAACATTGTCGCAGGTCCATGCAAAGCCAGCATATAAATTGAGAGTTCCTTTGCGTGAACTTGTGTCGATTTTGACATGCATCAAAGCTTTTTCTCCGGGGTTCAGAACCTTTTTATCAACGGTCGTCCAGACGCAAGAGCAAGAATTGAGATACCCGTAGATTTGAGCCGTTTGGTGAAGGGAGGTATTTTCCACTTCAAAAACAACCTCTTCAACAGTTCCTTGCGGAACCTCATTGATTTGGAGTTCTGAGGGGGAAATTGAAATGATATTTTTCTCCGGGGTCGAAATGATATTCTTCGATGAGATTTGAAAGCAAAAGACGATGATTCCGATGGCGCAGAGCCCCAAGAAGATTCCATAACGCAATTTTATTCGCATGGGATTGGGATGTAGGTGTGATGATCTAAATCGTGGATGCCGCCGAATGTGCTAGGGTCAAGATAGACGGACTCTTCGGAGAGGTTGTTAAATTTAATATTATCAATCAATAAAATCTGCTCTATTGTATTGTCACATTTCATTTCAGAAAGTTGTTTTCGAATTTGTTGCAAAGTTGAGGCACGAAATTCTTCTCGAGTAACTCCGTCAGGTAGGGGGAGGAGATCCAATTGTCCGCTTTCTTCTAGGTATTGTAGCGTTTCTTCCACGGCGATAGTCATAGTTACACCAGCAGGTTGGACAAAACTCTTAAGCTCATATTCTTTTGCATACAGGATAGGGAGGGAAGAAGAGGAGGTTGGAGCGAAACCAAATTCCTTGATTTCATATTTTTTGGCGATGGTTCCATCTGGCAGTGTGGACTCCCAGCTTGCGGGAAAAAAGCGATTGGTTTTTGAAAGGGTCACATGGAAGCAGACGGTTTTACCGAGTTCGGGGTCATACCCATCCGTTACATCAAAAGAGAGATCGTTTGTTGCTGCATCCAGAGTGATATTGCTGATTCTTTTTTCAAAGTCTGAAAGAATTGCATTGTCGTTTAGTGCGCTGAATGTGGGGTATGGGTGTTTTTTTGTGCTGATGAATTGCAGAAAAATAAATGGATTTTTGTCTCCAAAATGCAAATTGTACGGGGGATAAGTGCTGATTTGGAGCTGATTGTTTCCAGAGGAAGCGTGTTGGTAGCACCGTCCATCGAATGCTAATTTGTTGAAGGAATACTTTTGGGAGGTTTTAAGACTTTTTTCTCCTAGGAAATTTCCATTTGCAAGCTCTTTCCACTCCAGCTTTTCTATGTTGCCTACGGCATCTTTTCTTTCGTTGGTACATTCGACCGATTCAATGTTTTTGCTGAGGTTTTGAATCAGGTTGCCTATTTTTTCGGGGGAGTATTCGGGAGGGGGGTCTGCTGCCAGACTTGCAAAAGAGGTCAGAGAGAGGAGGGTGAGAATCGCACTTGCGGCAGCGTTTTTCAAATTGTAAGATTGCATGGCTGGTGTTTGTCGTGATGGGAACTAACAATTATTCCCCCATCCTCACTGTTGGATTCGAGAATGGGGGGCAGTGCTAAAAAATTTCCATTTCCCTAAAGTTGTGGGAAATACTGCAAATAAATTTAATAAAATTCATTCTGGAGCATTGCATAATACGGCTTGTGGAGAGCCGCAGTCTTCTGTATCTGACCATGAGCGTATGCAGAGTGAAGGTGGGAAAAATGTACGAGTTCCGCATGGTGACTTTCCTGCAAGATAGTCGCCCGTGCCGTCACTGAGGCGTGAAAACTGTCCAGTGCAATTTGCTTCTACTGGCAGCCACTTAAAAGTTGGAACGAGAATTGTGGCAACTTGTCCATCAGGGTTCCTAGTCGTGGTAGAAGTGACTCCAGTAGGAATTAGGCATGAGTGTGTGGCTGGAGTGCTTTCACAGGGTTGTGCACCACTATTTTTGCCACAATACCCCACGCTTATGAATGAGTGGATTGTTAAAATCACGGCGATTATTTTTTTCATTTCTCAACCTTTCTAATTTTATTTTTTTGTTGACTAGTTTCTGAGGAAGGGGTTGACTAGTTTCTGAGGAAGGGGTTGACTAGTTTCTGAGGAAGGGGTTGACTAGTTTCTGAGGATTCAGAAAGCACCCACATACGATGGAATACCAAAAGCGAATCGAATCCGCAAGAACTTTTTTTCGGAAAGCGAAAAAAGTTTTGCGTGGGATTTGTGGGTTTGGGTTAGGTGGATCGGTTTTTGCGGAAGGTGTTGTGGGGGAGGGAGATGGGGGAGAGAAAGAGAGAAAATGGGTAAGAGAAAAAGGCGAGGAATGGCGGATAAGAAGTGAAGGTCGAATGATGAAATGAGCCTTTGGGGAGGAGCGAGAGCGGAGCCTCGAGCCCCCAAAAAAGAAGAATGAAAAGCTGTATGAAAAAAGAGAAGATGTTGATTGGTGTGGGTGTTGGGATTTTTTTGGTTGTGTTGGGAGTGTGGTATTTCTACACAACCCACACTTCGGCTCTCGTTCAAGGGGAGAGGGAGAAGGTGGTGGAGGTTCCGGCGGCGGCACCCGCCATGGACGAGTTGCCTAAGCCCTTTGCTCCAGAGGAGGCGACGGTATCGGAGACGGCTTGTTCTGTGTATAGGAAGGAAGATTTGCCACCCATCGAACTGGTGGTGGCCGAATCCGCAGAGGCACCGCCGTCCCGGGATGTTGCGCCCAAGGAGCATCCTCCGGAATCGCGGCTGGTGATGGAAGAATTCCGGGTGCCGGAGAATCTTCATCCGTGCATCAAGGGGTCAGTCGGAGTGACGCTCAAGCGGAACGGGAAGGAGAGGAAGTTTGAGATTCTTTACAAAGTACCCGTGGACGGGAAGGGGTATCCGTTGCGGAGTGCAAAGAACATCATTTTCGATGCGCCGTTTACGATTTCCCCCATCAAGGAAGGGAGCGAAGGGATCCGGGAGAGTTTTTTTAGTGGGGGGCTGGGGTTTACGGTCCTCACGATCCGGGTTCCTGCGGGAGAAAAGGCGTTGGTGCCGAGGAATGCGCTGACGGACGACGAGTGTTTTTGGAAGCCAGACAGCGGGGTGATGGAAGCTGTTTTTGCCGGGCAAGAGAAGGTCGTCCAGAAGTTTCATTTTCCGTCGGAGCGGTTGATGGTGATGGGCGAGTCCATGGGGTCCGCGATGGTGCAGACGATGGCGGCGAAGTATCCCGATAAAATCCGTGCGGCGGCGATCGTGGGAAGCCCCACATTGGAGGCCGCCGAGGGGAGCAATGATGTTGCCTGGTTGCTGGTGCATACCCGGGGGCAGAGCAACAGTGCGGAGTACCGGGAGTTTGCGGATTCATTGAGGAAGAAGGGGGCATCCGTGATTTATGCGGTTACGCCGCCGCTGTGGGAAAAGAGGGGTGACAGTTTCGGAAACTACCATCATAGTCCCAGCAAAGAGGTATATTCCATGGTTTACGGATATTTTGCGGGTTTGGCGAAGCTGGCGCAATCGGGAGAAAGCGGGAAAGGGTTTCGCGAATGGCCGTATCTGATCGATGTGCAGGACGAGAAAAAGGAGGTATTGGAGACCTCGTCGCCCAAGGGGATGGCGGTGCCGGTGGAGCGGAGATGCTATTTTCCGTCGCGTTCGAGTGCGCAGATCTGGGCGGGGTTGCAGCCATACAAAAAAGTGGTGGAGCTGCCTTTGGCGGAAGGGGGAGTGGAGGTGTTTTGCACCCGGCCCTCGATCTATCAGAAACCCCGTGGTGTGGTTTTGTATGAGTGCAAGTATGATTACACGACGATAAACCGCATCGTCGAAGACCTCTACTATTTTTCCGCGCAGGGGTATATGGGCGTGGCACCTAAAAACAAGCCCCCTTTGCGTCCTGGGAGGTGGGGCGAGTATCTGAAAGCCACGATGGATTGGGTGCAAAGCCAGGAGAATTGCCGCGGGCTTCCCATCTATGTGGTAGGGATCGGCGAGGCGATTCCGGTGGTGCTCGAAGGGGTGGAGCGGGGGTGGCTTGCGCCGAAGGCGATCGCGTTCAACAAGTATTTTGTGCCGGCGGCATCTCCTGGAGCGGGCGGTGCGACTGACGGAGGGAAGCTCCCATTTTTTGACAAGACGCTGTCCTGTCCGCTCGCGTTGGTGTATAACGAAGAAGATAGGGCGGGAGCGGCGGAACTCGTTGTGCAGACGGAAGATTGGGTAAAAGAGCGGGCGGGCAAGGGGGAGGCCGTATCGGTTGGTTGCACGAAAGAGATCCCAGTGCCGAAGGCAGCGAAGCCGCCCAAAAAGAAAAAGAACAAAGACGGGAGCGAGGAGAGCGTTCCCGAGGCCCCGCAGCGGCACAAGGATTTGGAGACTCCCCGTTCTTGGAAAGAAATCGAGATGATCGAGCGGTTTTTTTCGGAGGGAACTTTGGAGGCTGCGGCGGAACCCGTGCGGAGCGAACCGAAAGAATGAAAGGAATCGGGGAAGAGAAAGAGAGAAAAGTGGTAAGAGAAAAAGGGGGGGGAGGAGGAAACTTGAAACCTGAAAGCTGAAAGCTGAAGATGGCGGAGGCGGAGGGGGAAGAGTTGAACCACGGATGGCACTGATAGACACGGATGGATAGGCGAGGGGATTCATTGCGTAAATTACAGATTTTAAAAAATATGGAAGGGAGGAGCTGTATGGATAGAGTGAGGTGGATGGGGCGGGAGGTGGCACGGTTTTTGTTGGCTGGGGTTTTTCTTTGGGCGGGAGGGGGGAAGGTGCTGCATCCCGGATTTTTTTACGGGGACATCTTGAGTTACCAGATTTTGCCGGAGGCGTGGGCGGTGGTGGTGGCGTGGTATCTTCCGTGGCTGGAGATCGTGCTGGCTGTGGCTTTGTTTGTGCCTCGGTGGGTGGGGGCGGCGAGTGCGGGGCTTTGCGGGTTGATGGTGGTGTTTGCAATGGGGTTGTTGTCGGCTTGGTGGCGTGGGCTGGATATTTCCTGTGGGTGTTTCGGGGTTTCTTCGCTCCATAACCAATATGGGTGGTGGCTGTTGCGGGATGGGGTGTTGTTGGGGTTGGGTATTTGTGTGGGATGGGCGGGGTGGGTTTCTGGATGGGGCGAGGAGTTGAGATGAAGGCGGGGGAATTGCGTTATTTTTGGGTGATTTTTTCTTTGGCGGCGGCGGGAATCGGGGTGGCTGCGGCGGGGGGGACGGAGGTGGTAGAAATCGATTTGAAGGTCCATCGTCCGGAGCTTTTTTCTGTGGAAGTGCCATTTTCTGAGGAGGTGGGGGAAGTGCGGGTGGGTGCTGATTTTCCGGTGGATTGGAGGTGGGTGCGGACGGGAGAGAGGCAGGGGAGGGTCGAGTTTTCCCCAGATGTATCCCGGCCCGAAGCGGCGGTTTCCGGTCAAATCACGGTGGAGGCAAGTGGAGGAGAGAAAGTTTTTATTCCCGTGAGAGGGCGGATTCGTCCGTGGGTTGAGAGCAAGCCTGCCCGGTGGGCGGCGGGGCCGATGGTGTTGGATGAGGGATTGAAAGAAAAAACGATCCGGCAGATTTTTGTTTTGAAGAGCGAGGAGTCCTGGTGGGAGATTGGAGGGGTTCGTTCCGAAGGGCTGGAGGGGATGCGGTGCGAGTGGGAGCGGATTTCGCCGGTAGCGTGGAGGGTTGCGGTATGCTACGATTTGAAGGAGACGCTTGCAGGGAAGACGGTTGCGCAGTTGATGAAAGGGCATCTGCGGGTGGAGACGACGGTGCGGGAGCAGCCGGTGGTTTGGATCCCAGTATCTTTGATTCTTACGGTGGAGGAGCGGAAGAAGGAGGGATTTGTTTGGAGGGGAGCCGGGCGGTGGCAAGGCGACTTTGCGACACCCAACCAGGCGGCGGCGTTTCTTTTGCCATGGATCGGGTGTGCGGCTGGTGGGGTGCTGTGGGTTGGTCGGATGCGGTTATTTGGTCCAGCGAGCAAAGGGGGGGTGATGGGTGTGGTCGGGGTGTTTTTTTTGGGGATGGTGTGGCTTTTGGCGCAGACTTATTCGCGTGGGGGGTGGGTAGGTCTGGTGGTGGGAGGATGTTTTCTTGCGTGGATTTTGCCCAAGCAAAGGTGGTGGATTTTTGCGGGTTTGGCGGTTTGTGTGGGGGTGATTGCATGGCAGCCGGCAGGGGTAGAGCGGATGGCGAGTGCGGTTTACTACGGGGAGGATCGTTCCGCCACGCATCGGATGGAGGTTTGGAAAGCGACGCTGCACATGATCGCCGATCATCCGTGGGGAGGGGTCGGGGAACGGGAATTTGAAAGCGAGCTGAAGGCGTGGTATCAGCCTGGGGAGTTGAAGTATGGATACACGATGGCGTTGAGCGATCCGCTAACGGTTGCTGGGTATGGGGGGTTGCCCCTGTTGGCGTTGGTGGGTGGGGTGATTTTTTCTGTTTTGATCCCTGCGATTTTGATGGTGAGGAGAGGGGGGAATGTTTTGGTGGGCGGGAGTATAGCTGGGGTGATTGCCGTGTTGGTGGCGGGTTGTTTTTCGTATCTTTTGCATCTTTGGTTTGTCGCAAAATCGGCGGTGGTGGTAGCGGGAGGGGTGGTGGTGTGGATGGTGGTTGAGAAGGGGAGGAAGGCTGGTTTTTTTGGGGTATTGCGCGGGGTGGGCATCGCCGTGATGGGAGGGATGGCGGGAGGAGTGTTGCTTGCTTGTGGAGTTTTGGTGCTTGCTATTGGGGTGAAGGGGCAGGCATTGACGCGTCATAGGTCGGTTGGGGATCCGGCAGGAGGGAAGGACGGGTGGGTTATCGAGCCGGGGAGTGGGGAGGAGGGGAAGGGGAATCTTTTGGTTATTTTGGGAAGAAAGGAAGAGGGGAAGTCTTTAGCGCGGGAGGAGTTGCGTCCGTTAGCGCAAGAGGGGTGGCGGGTTTGGGTTTATCCTCCATCGGGGAGTGTGGAGGAAGAGGTGCGTATGGGGGAAGTGCGGGTGAGGGCATTGGGGGCGAGTGGGGAGGGGGTGGCACTTTATGGGAGGAGGGAAGGGGGGACGGCGGCACTTTTATTGGGTAGTTCGTTACGGGTGCAGAGCCTCGCGGTTCCTGTGGAGCAGATTTTTGCGTGGCAACCTGCGTATGAGAGTGCGTTGGAAGAGTGGTCGCCGCTTGCGAATGTCGGGAGGCTTGTGGCAGCAGTCCAGCTTTTGCATGAGGAGGGGCCTGGGGATTGGGGGATGCAGGAGGCTTTGCGGTATCAGGCAGAGGCGGAAAAGTGTGGAAAAGATGTCGAGATTCGCTGGCGGAAGTGAAAGTTTTTAGAAGGGAATAAAATCTGGAATTTTGTCAAAAATAATTTTTATCGATGGGAGAGCGATTGTTGTTTGGTTGATTTTTTATTTTTTTCAATGGTTGTTGGGAAGAGGGGGAGGGGGTGGGCGGAAGAGCGTTGCTAGGAGAGGGAGGAGCAAAAAGGGG
>DYNR01000048.1 GCA_020720945.1 Chthoniobacter flavus
CTCGAGAAGAAAGAAACCGAAGCAACCTCGCGCTCCGTGTTTTAAAAATCACGCGGGGATTTTAGAACGCTTGCTCTTGGGTTTCTTTGGCTTTTGCCGCGATGTATTGCTTGGCTTCGGAAACATCGAGAACCAAGTCTTCGGCTTCCGCGATTTCCAAAATGTCGAAAAGGATGGCGTCGATTTTGCGGAGGCAGCGGATGACATCGCCCGCGTCTTCGAGCGCATGGATAATGTCTTTGGTCGCATCGCGCAGGTGTTTGGAAGCGACTTCGACGACATCGGTTTCTGCGTCAGGCTCCAGGTAATCGTCGGCAGGAAGCGGTGCGTAGAGATCTTCTTCGCACTGGCAACCGTCTTCGCAATCACCTTGGGGCAAATGACTTTCGGGGGTTGGCCAGCTTTCGAGCATCCCGCGGCAATCGTCTAGCACCTGCTCCGCGTTGTGGATGGCAAATGCGCAATCTTCTTTCGCATGCGCAATGTCCGAGGCGGCATGACCGAGGTCTTTGGTCATGTGGACATAGATTTTGACGACCTTGGCAAAGCGTTTTTGGAGTCGCTTGGATTCGGATTTTTTTTCGAGAAATTCGGCGAGAGTGATATTTTCCATAGGTTGAGTGTTCGGGTTTTAGTTTGGCAGGTTGTGGGGGTTCTGCAAGAATATGGCGAAATTGTCACAGGAATTTGTTTGGGGAGGGAGCAAAAAAAATCGCTTTTTTTTCTGGGAACGAAGAGGATGGGAGGCGATGTTCATTTCTTCGTCTTCTGAGTTGCCAAAGCAGGGGGAGTTCCCGCCCGTCTGGAAATTGGTCTGCGCTTTTTTGGTGGTGTATTTTGGGTATGGGCTGAATTTTCTCGCGGTGAAAGTGGGGGTCGAGACGATGCCTCCGTTTTTGTTTGCCGGGGCCCATGTGTTTCTTGCTGGCGCGGTAATCATGGGGTGGGCGTTGTTTTGCAAAGCGCCGTTGGCGATTGGCGGGAGAGGGTTGCTGCGGGCGGCGGTTTCCAGTTTTTTTCTTTTTGTCGGCGGGGTTGGCCTGGTTACTCTCGGGGAAAAATTGGGGATCGGTTCGGGGATGGCGGCGGTCATCAAGGCATCGGTCCCGCTGTGGGTCGTTGTGTTGGAAGCGTTGCGCCCCGCCGGAGAGAAAGCGAATTTCCGGGTCGTTTGCGGGGTGCTTTTGGGTGCGGCGGGCGTGGCGATCATGCTGTATCCCGAGTTGCATTTTTCTTCTTGCGGGGGGCATCCTTTGGGTGCGTTGTCGCTGGTTTGCTCGGCGTTTCTTTTTGCCGTCGGAACGCTTTTTGTGCGCCATGCGCCGCCATCGGAATCCGTCCTTTGCAATGTGGCTTGGCAGATGGTTTTTGGCGGTTGTTTTCTTTTGGCGATCGGTCTGGTTTCGGGCGAGGCATCGGTGGTTCGCGTCGAGGATGTGACCCCGCATGTTATCGGAGCGTTTCTTTTTCTTTGGCTCATTCATTCGGTCGCCGCGTTTTCGGCGATGAATTGGTTGTTGAGCCATTTGCCCGCACCGGTCGTCACCACGAAATTTTTTGTTTCACCGCTCATTGCGATGGTGGCGGGCAAGCTGGTTTTGGGCGAAGCCATCACGGTTTCGAAGGTGGTGAGCGTCGCGATGATCTTGTTGGCGGTGGCAGGGATTTTGTGGTTCGGGAAAAAGGGGAAGGCGGAGGCGTTGCGCCCCGATGACCTGGATGAGCTGGAAGATTGAGGTTTTTGCTCTTTGGTTCTCCGCGAAAAAAAATGTTTTTTTAGCTTTCGTTTGTCGGGTTGTTTTGCGATGGTATAAGAACTATGAAAGACGAATTGACGGGAATTTTGCTCAAGTCCGGAACGAACGAAGTCGAGTTTATCGAGGTGTTGATCGGGTCGGTCAGCTACGGAATCAATGTCAGCAAAATCCAGCAGGTGTTTGCGAAATCCACGATTCCCGTCACGGAAGTCCCGGATAAACCGCGGGGGGTCCTCGGGGTGATGTATTTCCGCAATTCGCCGATCACGCTGGTTGATTTGCGGGAGGCGCTGGCGATTGCCGAGCCGATGCCCGAGATTTACCAAGATCGCCAAATGGTTGTGGTGACGAGGTTTAACAACATGACCACGGGGTTTGTGGTGGATGGGGTCACGAAAATTCACCGGACGAGCTGGGGCCAGTTCGAGCCGATCGCCTGCGATTTTATCACCGAAGCTTCCGGGTTTATCGTCGGGACTATACGGATTGAAGACCGCATGGTTTTGGTGTTGGACTTGGAGCGACTGTATGCGGACATCGCCCCGCAAAAAGTCGAAACGGCATCGAAAGCCGTGTCGGATAAGGAGATGGCGACCCGCGCCAACCTCAAGATCGTTTACGCCGAGGATTCCAGGATGGTGCGGAGAATGACGCTGCAGACTTTTGCGGATGCGGGTTTTAAGCATGTCGAAGCGTTTGAAAACGGGGAGACGGCATTTGAATACATCCGCAAAGTCCAAGATGAAGCGAACAAGGCGGGGAAAACCCTCCGCGATTACATTGATTTGATTGTCACGGATATCGAGATGCCGCGGATGGATGGGTTGACTTTGTGCAAGCTGGTGAAGGACAGTGCGCCGAACACCCATGTGCCGTCGGTGGTGGTTTATTCTTCGCTCATCAACCAAGAGATGGCTCGCAAGTGCAAATCGGTCGGTGCGGACGAGCAGCTCAGCAAACCACACGGCACGGAGATCATCGACATCGTGGATCGCTTGTGCGGGGTCGCCGCGCCTTGATTCGGGTTTTCTCGAACGCAGTTTGGAAGGGCGTATTTGGGGAGGCGTAGCTTTTGAGGTGAACGAGGTTTTTCCGTTTTTTCTGGGCAGCCGATGAAGTTCTGGGATTTGCTGCAAATATCGGGACCCGTTTATGTCCTTCTGGTAGCGGGGTTTATTACGAGGAAATGCGGGGCGCTCGATGAGGTTGCGGACAAGAGTTTGTTGCGCTTGGTCCTCAACTTGTTCTTGCCGTGCCTGATTCTCGATTTGACCATCGACAACGAGGCTCTCCAAGATCCCAAGAACTTTTTGTATCCGCCTCTGTTCGGTTTTTTTTCGATCCTCGCGGGTTTTGGTGTTTCGTGGTTGGTGGGGCGGGTTGGCAAAATGCAGGGGGCGGCGTTGCGGACATTTGTTTTTTCGTGCGGGATTCAAAATTACGGGTATGTCGCCTTGCCGATTACGCTGGCGTTGTTTGGGAGAGATGCCGCTGCTGTGCTGTTCGGCTATTCGCTCGGAGTGGAGGTGGCGTTTTGGGGGGTTGGGATCGTTGTTTTGAGCGGGCATACGGGGAAAAAAGTTTTTGCGGGGATGCTCACGCCTCCCTTGGTCAGCATCGTGGCTGGTATTTTTTTGAATTGGCTTGGGGTTGCCGCATGGGTTCCGGTTTGGGCGGATCGCTCGCTTGGGATGCTCGGAGCTTGCGCGATCCCTTGCGCACTGCTTTTGACGGGAGCACTTTTTGCGGATTATTCGCAACCCCAGATGGTCGTCAACGGCAAGCGAGTAGCGTTTTTTGGGGTTGTCGCACGGGTTGTGCTGATGCCTTGCATTTTGCTTGCGGCAGCCTATTGGATTCCCATGGACGAATTGATGCGAGCGGTTTTGTTGGTGCAGGCAGCGATGCCGACCGCGGTGGCACCCATGGCGATTGCGAGGATGTATGGAGGCGATATGCCCGTGGCTTTCAAGGTCATTTTGACAACGAACCTGCTTGGTTTGGTGACGGTGCCGCTGTGGTTGGCCGCCGGTGCTTGGTTGCTAAAAATCGGCGGATAAACGCGAATGTAAAAATGCGGAGAGCAAGGTCGTGCGTTCGGAGGGTTCGGAAATCGCCTTGCGGACGGTTTCCAATGATCCGGCAACAAACACGCTCTTTTTCGCCCGCGTGATGGCGGTATAAATCAAAGAGCGCGAAACCAAAGGACTGGTTTCCACGGGCAAAACGACTAGGACATCGGTGTATTCGCTCCCTTGGGCACGGTGGATGGTCAACGCCCAAGCGAGTTGGTGCGGTGGCAATTGTGCGAGCGGAAAGGTTTTGAGCGATTGCCCGTCGGATGCAGGAAAATATGCTTTGCGCTCGCCGTTCGATTGCGTGTGAAGAATCCCGACGGAACCATTGCGCAACCCGGTTTCGGGATCGTTGCGGTTGATGATGATGGGTTGGTTGTGGGGTTTGCCGCTTTGGCGGGCAAGAGCGCGAAAATGGTTATCGAGCTTTTCGCCAAATGCCAATGCCCCTACGAAATGCGCGCGCTGGGCAGTCAAAATGCAAACCGACCGCATTGCCGCGAGAGCGTCTTCGGGGCGTTCGGCGTTTGCGATGGTGGCGAGGGATTGCTGGATTTTTTCGGGCAGTTGGGCAAATGAGGCTTCGGCAGAAGGTAGCCACGCCAAGTCGCTTGCTGCTTGGGTGCCTTTGTTTTGGGAATCCCGCAAAATGCTTTCCGCCAAGTCTGGGGAGTTATCGATCAAAGCCGTGGCGAGGTTTTGGATTCCAGGGCAATCTTTGAATCGATGCGAAGCGGTGAGGTGAATCCAAGCTTTCCGAAAAACCGGCACGGGGTGGGTCTCCGGTGTCCTAGCGCCGCAGGTCAAAGACTTGAGAACAGCACCTTGTTCGACGCTTTCGAGTTGGTTTGGGTCGCCAATCAAAATGAGGCGGCAGGAAGGACGGACCACTTGGAACAACTTTTGCCACAAAAGGGTATTTACCATCGAGCTTTCATCGACGATGATCGTGTGCCACGGGAGCGGGGCATCTTCGTTGTAAGGACTTTTTCCGGTTCCCGGATTGTATTGCAGCAGCGAATGCAGGGTTTTGGCGTTGTCAGCGATTTGACGCAGTGCTGCCCCGTGTTTTTCTAAAAGAGTAGAGGGGAGGGTGGACAATGATTGTCCTATGGCTTCTTTCATTCGGTCCGTTGCTTTTCCTGTCGGAGCTGTCAGTCGAATCGCATCGGGGGCTTCGCCGTTTTCTAGCATGAGGACTAACGCCCGCGCCAGTGTGTAAGTTTTTCCCGTTCCTGGCCCGCCGGTCAAAATCGCCAGAGACAAGGTGGCGGCGGCTTGGGCGGCACTTTTTTGTTGGGGGTCGGAGGATGCGAAAAGCTTTTCTAGGAGAGGATCGGTATTGGGGGGAGTGCTCGCATTTTCATTCTCGCGCATACGGGCGAGGATTGCCGTCGCGATTTCTTTTTCTGCCCGATAAAAACGCCAGGATTGGAGATAAGTTTTGTCGGGAGAGACAGAAACTTGAACGAGCGGGAGGGGAGTGTTTGGGATGGGGTCTGAAGGAACGACCGGGACAAGCGCATTTCCCCAGTCGAGGGAAGACGCATCGAGAGGAATGGCGGTGTCCCCGTTTTCTTCCGATGCGAGGAGGGCGGCGATTGCGGGTTCGCGCTCGAGGGGGAGAGCGAAGTGGTCGGAAAACCAACGGAGGTGCGGGATTGTTTGGTTCATAGTATCGCGAGTTGGATGGTCGGCTAAGAAAAGAGGTGGTCGAGGTCGTCGAGGAGGGCGGAGGAGGGGTTGAAATGCAGGACACCCCCCGAGCCATCCGTGCGGATTCCGCGCAGGAACACGAGGGCGGCACCTCCGAGAACGGGGGCAGGTTCAACGCAGAAGGAGCGCAGATAGCGGCGGAGTGCCACTAGGTAGAGATGAACTTGCAGGAAATAGTGCGAATGAATGGCGCAGCGGAGCATGGAAGACTCCGTGTAGGCATCAATGTCCTCCCCCAAGGCGTTCGTTTTCCAATCAATTACTCCCCAAGTATTGCCGGAAACCGCCAAGCGGTCGATGAATCCTTGGAGGAAGCCTTCGATAGTGGAAGAGCCCAATTCCTGCAACGCTTCGCCGTATTCGCAAAATCCGTGTTTGGAAAAAATGCCCGCCAAATCGCTGGGGGAAAATGCTGTTTTAAGCGGGAGATGGAAATGCCATTCCGAAGCGGAGGCTTGGGAGCAAATCTCGTGGAGCTTGCCCATTCCAGGAAATTCGGCGAGGCGGAGAGCGGAAAGCAAAGACGGCATGGCTGTTTCCAAAGGGACTTGCCGCTCGCCCGTTTGCACATGGAACTTGCTCGCGTGCTTTTGAATCGAATCGCAACTTTCTTCGGAAATCTCGGAAAAATCCCAAGTTTCAATCCATTCGTGGACGAACGAACCAACCAGAGAGCCACGGGGACAACGCAAAAACTCCGTCGGTGCGGCATCGCTCGGCATCTTCGCCCCAAGGGTGCTTCCTGAAAAACTTTGTTCTCCAGTTGTCGGTAGGTCTTTCATGTCCTTGGGGGACGAGAAATCCGTGCCTCCGTGTGCGTGCGCTTCTCGCGTGAGGGAAGAAAAGGAAGTGACCGTCCACGGCTTTGGGATGACGGGTGCTGGTAAGCAAGTCAATGCGGGTTTTTCCGCTTCTTTTTGGGAAACAAAGGGGTCGTCATTCGCTTCGGGAGGCGGAGAAATCCGAAAATTTTCCAGCGTGCGCAATTTGCTGAAAAAAGTTTCGTGGAGGGTCATACGATTTTTTTCTGGCCGGGTTTCCAACCATTCCGAGCAGGTGTTTGGCGCAGAATCTCCCCGGAATAGCCAATCGAGGGAAGAGGGAGTCGGTCGAGACATTCCAATCCCGCCGCACAAGAAATAGACGGCGACTTTTGCGCGGGTGAGGGCGACATAGGCGAGGCGCAGGCTTTCTTCCAAGGTGGATGCTTGGAATATTTCGGCGAAGGTCGAGTTTTGCTGGGTGTCCGCCAAAGAGGCATCTACGATTTTATCCGATCGGGAAGGATTGCGCGGGTCTGATTTGCGGAGAGTTCCAACCGTTTTTCCGGTTTTTCCATTCCACAAATACGGGCAAAAAACAATCGGGAATTCGAGGCCTTTGGATTTGTGGATGGTGAGGACTTGGACGGCTTCGGCATCGCTTTCGAGTTGAATTTCTAAGTCATCGTTTTGCGTTACTTCGGGAGAAACCATCTGTTGTTCAAACCAAACCAACAATTGGCCGGGACGGAGATGCGAACTTGTCGAAGCCGATTGCAACAAATCGCAGAGTTGGCGAAAATTGGTCAAAGCCCGCTCGGGTTTTCGTCCGCAGGCAAGCCTCTGCGAAATTTTTTCGTCGCGATCTATTTGAGAAATCGCGGCGGCAATTCCCTGCTGTTCCCATGTTTCCTGCCACTTGGAAAATTGGTCTAGCCATTTTTCCTCTTTTTCAAAATCGTTGCGGATAGCAAAAATTTCTTCAGCAGTTCGCCCGAGGAATGGGGTGGCGAGTGCCGCAAAGCGGAGTTTTTTGTTGCGCGGAGAAATGAGGGCACGGAGCAAACCCAGCAAATGCTTGGCCTCTTCACTTGCAAAAATGGTGCCTTCCGATGCTATAACGGCGGGAATGTTCCGCGCTTTCAATGCCGCAGCAAAATCTGCGGCTTCGGCATTTTTTCCGACTAGGACAGCGATGTCCCCGGGGCAGACCGCCCTCGATTCCGACTCTCCCGTTTGAATTTTCCCGCCGTCGAGCAAACGCAAAATTTCCGAAACCATCCGAGGAAGAATTTCCGCATTTCGTTTATCAGCGTTGCCATAGTTTTCGACTTCTTTGGGCGGAACCAACCAAACATGGACAGGCGCAAACGGCGACTCCGAAGCATCGAGCAGGCGGGGAAACTCTCCAGGAAGACCTGAAGTTGCCGGAGTAAACTGGATGCCGGAATTTACAAACGCATTTTCGCATTCGAACAGTGTGTTGATTCCATTCACGAGAGGGGTCGGCGAACGGTAAGTTTTGGTGAGCGAATAAACGAACTTTGCCTGTTTTTTTGCTTCGAGATAGGTGTTCAAATCTGCGCTGCGAAACCCGTAAATCGCTTGTTTTGGGTCGCCAATGAGAATCAACCGTTGCTCGTCGCTGCCCAAAAAAATCTTTTGAAAAATCTCGAATTGCTCGGGGTCGGTATCTTGGGATTCGTCAATCAGGGCGACTTTGTATCGTTTCCGCAAAAGCTCGCAGAGGGTGTCGCCGTTTTCGGAATGGAGGGCGGCGTGCAGGTGACGGATTAGCCCGTCGTAGGTGATTTGCCGTTTTTCTTTTAAGGAGAGGTGGATTTTCTCTTTGATTTTTGCGGCGCAGTGGTGCTGCCAATGCCAGCGGAGGAGGGAAAGGGCACTCTGAATTTTTTTGGCGGATTTCACCGCTTCGAGTCCTTCCGCCTTTTCTTTTTTGGCTTTCCCCTCGCCCGACCTCGCAGCGATATAGCTAGGGAGATTTTGCAGCCATGCGGTAGCGGCGCAAAACAGCGGGTCGCAAATTCCAGAACCCTCCTGGGCTTCAAGGGCGACCAGATATTGTTCGCGGGTTTCTGGGGTTCCTGCATCTTTGTTCCATTTCGGAACTTCCTCAAAGAAACTACGCAAATCCTCGATTTCTTCTTCAGAAAAACGGAAAGCGGCGGCTTCTTGGAAGGCATCGGCGAACGGACGCACGGGCGGGACGGGTTCGTAGTCCGCAAGCGAAAGAGTTTTTTTTAGAATTTCCATATCCCCTGAAGGCACCCAACCGTGGGCGATAACGAAAGCCGAAAGGTCTGGATTGGAAACTATTTCGGCTTGCCAGAGATCGTAAAGGGCGAGGTCTTGGTCCCGCGAAGCGTCGGGGATGAGTTCGGGAGGTGCAGGAAACCCGCAAAGTGTCCCGTGGCTTTGAAGGACTTTTTGGCAGAAGGAATGGATGGTAGAAATGTCGAGTTGGTCGATCTCTAAAAGGGCTTTGGCGATTTTTTCGCGGGAATCGGGACATTTTGCGCGGAGTTGGGCGAGAACGGGGCTTTGTGTCGCTTCGTCCGCTTCTGGAGGTCTTGCCAAGGAAACCAAGACTTGCCGCGTGCGCTCGGAAAGTTCCCTCGCGGCGGCATTCGTGAAAGTCACCAGCAAAATTTCGCTCAAACGGCTAACGGTTCCTTCTAGCAAAAGGCGGGGCACAAGGTGGCTGATGGCGTAGGTTTTCCCTGTCCCTGCGCTGGCTTCAATGGCAGAAAGGCCCGGAGGCAAACAGGAACTTGCAATGTCAAAATCTGGGCAATGATTCGTGCTCGATGGCGTTTGCATAAAATAACAGAAGAGGGTTTTGGGGATGAGGGGTTAGTTTTTTTGATCGAACGGCATCCAGGAATAGAGCGAAAGAGCGATTTTTTCTCCCCATTTCGTCCAATCCGTATCAGAGGGTGCCGCAAACGGATCCAAGTCTCGCCAAACAAGCAAAGTTTCGGGTTGGAGGCCTTCTTCTTTTGCCCATTCCTGTTTTGCTTTGTCAAAATTGCCTCCCGATTTTGATAGGACATGGCTTGTCATAGGGGCAAAACAAAGCGGCCTTTTTAGACCTTCCTGATAGCCTTCGAGGAGAAATTTCAAGCTTTCGAGAGCGGTTTCCATCGGCAAAGGTTCGATGCGGGTTCCGTCGGGAAAATCATCGGCAACGAGGTAGCTCGGCAACAAGTTGCCGGAAGCCGAGGCGATAACGGCACGAATCCAAGGCAACAGCAAGTGCTTCGGTTTTTTCATTTTTCCGCAGCGGTAGGAAAGAAGGACGGTTTCATCGCCTGTTTTTCCGAGAGGCAGGGAGCCAAAAATCTGGACGGCGTTTTCGTTGTCGGAGGGAAATCTGAAATCTACGCTGCTATCTTTTTCTTGTGGGGACGGAAGGACTTTGCGGATGGTTTTGGCGAGGGTTGCGACGCTGGAAAAGTTGGTTTTCCAAACTTGATTGCCCAGATGTTCGAGAGGAAGTTGGCGGTTTCCCTCCAAACTCGCCTGCAAAAAGGCACTGTTTTGGTCCGTTAGGATTGCCCGCAAAATTTCATCCCGTATTTTCCATTTCTGCAAGTTGTCGAGAGCCAGCGGATGGCGGTCGAACTTTGTTTCTTCTTGGATGTCCTCGGGTTGAGAAATGCTTTGGGCCCGCAGGAAAGCTTTTGCGGGGTTTTTCCAAAAATCGGCGAGGGCGGAGATGGAAATGGAAGGGCTTGGCGGGCAGTCTAGCGAGACACCTTTTCCGATGAACGGGGCGGCGTTGTCCTTTGTGTTTTCCCGCAAAATCTCTGCCATTTTGCAATCCTCTTCGCTAAAAGATTGCGTGGAAGTTTTGAGGAAATAGTCTTCGGCAATCGGTAGGATGCGGTGTTTGAAAACGAGGTTGGTCATCGGATGTCCGGGAGCGGTCAGGGGAGCGAGAACGGCTAGCAATTCATCCACGCAAGAGGAAAACGGTTCGTCTTTGCCCGTGCGGATATTGCGGGTGCTTCCGGTTAGGATCAGGCGCTCGCTCGGGGTCAAAATGGCATCGAGGAATAATTGGCGGTCATCGCTCCGCGGATTTCTGTCCCAAACCTTCGGTTTTTCTTGGAGGAGATCCCAAGCGAGTTTTTGGTTTTTTGATGGGAAATTGCGTTCCTCCATTCCCACGAGGACCAGCACGCGGCACGGGATGCACTGGAGTTGTTTCAAACGACCGAAAGCAATTCCGCCTGCGATTTTTCCTTTGCGGAGAGAAGCGGTCGCCTGTTCTTGGAGCCAATCGAGCATGGCACCGGATTCCATTTCTACTTCGGAATCCATCTCGCGAAGGAAAAAAACTGCGCTCAAATTAGGAGGAACCTCGATGCTATTGTTTGCGGGGGATAGGACATTCTCGACATATCCCTGGAATCGATCCGCCCATTTTTCAGCAGTTGCGGGAGTTTTCCATTCGCGCAATACGGAAACGAGATTTTCCAACCAGGCCAAAAAAGTTTTTTTCAGCGTGCCACCGCCGTCGAGTTCGCCGCATACGGGCAAAAGAAAGGTCTCGGAAGTCTGCGCCTTTGCGTTTTTTTCCGTGCCCAACCAATGCCCGGCGATGAGTCGGTCTGAACCAAAAAGCCATGTGCCTGTGTTATCGGAAGAAAAGCCGGCCTGTTTTCGGGCATCCGCATCAAGCCATTCGGTGATTCCCGAAGAGCGAATCCAGCTTTCCAGTTTTTCCAGCTTTTCCTCTTCGTCGCAACCCAAGCACGCACGGATTGCACGCAACCGCAAGAGCGAGAGCAAATCGCTGGCGCACGCGCGTCCTTGCGACACTGCGAGCAACTCCAAAACCGCTTCAATATAGGGGTCTTGCTCTGCGGCGGGAAGTTCGGTCAAAAAGACGGGAAGCCCTTTTTCTTTTGGAAAAACCGAGCGAACGAGAGGAGTGTAAGTTTCTAACGAAGGGCTGACAATCACGATTTGATCGGGGGTCAATCCAGGGATTTCCGCAAAGGCGCGAAAGAGTTCGTCGCGCAGGACTTCCATTTCGCGGCGGGGACCGTGGCAAGAATGGATGCGGATGGAGCGGTCGTTTTCGGGATCGAAGCGGAAAACGGTCGGAGAAACAGGCGAAAAACCGCGGTTGATGAGCGAGCGGATGTCGGTTTGGACACGGGAAAGCAAATGGGAGGATGCGCTGGCGGGGGGGACTAGCTCTCCCTCCGCTGGCCAAGCGGTGTAGTTTTCATCCAATTCCCCTAAAAGGAGGAAAGCACCGACGGCGTGTTTGCCCATCGAGTTCAACAGAGGGTGGGTATCAGGCAGCTCTAGGTCATCTATGTCCTGCCCCTTGTTTAAATGGAAGGCGATATTGTTTTTTTGCAGGTCGCCGAGGAAGTGCAGAGAGGGCAAAGCGACATAAACGCTGAGGTCGCACCCCGCTTTGTCCAAAATCTTCAAAATCCGGACGAGGAACGGGTCCAGCGAACCGACCCCGATTACTGCGAGACGGGGCAAAGATGCCTTGATTTTTTCGAGAAAAAGCGGATCGTTTTCGGCTTTCGCTAAAACGACGGCAGGCGGTTGGGTGGAAAAATCCTCTTCGATCGCATCGGCGAGCTGCTTCCAAAGCTCCCGTTGCCAAGTTTCTTGCAGAGAGGAAGAAGGGGGTAAGACATTTTTGTCCTCCATCCATGAGCAAATCCATTCGGGACGAAAATGGGCGTATTGGTCAAATTGATCGGCGAGTTTTCTCGCCAAAACAAGCGCGTCGCGGCCACCGGGGGTAAAATTTTCTGCGCCGAGATGGGGGGCATATTTTTCTAGCAAAGGCAAAATTCGCCAGCATAAAACCTCCGCGCTCCACGGATTTTGCTCGTTTTTGTTGGACGGGTTTGCTGTTTGGGAAACAAGGTGGATGAAGTCTTGCGGCAACAAAAAATGGATTCCCATGCAGACCCCTTTTTCCTTTGCAATGCTCGCTTTGAGCCAATCCGTCAAAAGTCTGGAAGGGGAGACAACCATTTGTGGGACGAGGGATGCGGTTTGACCTTTTGGAAAAAGAAACTCGACAAATTTTGCGTGAAGAGAAGAAAGGTCGGAAGTGGGGACGATCTGCATGGCGAGGTGAAAGGTTTTTGGAGGATGAGGAGGCGCTTTTCGGTTAACTCAAAAAATTTTTGGAACAGCAATATTTCAGATTAATTAAAAACAAATAAAAAATAAAACAACCGTCATTTGTGCAGGGCAGAATAACAAACCCCCAAACGAATGTCAAGAACTATTTTCAGTTTGCATTCAAAAAAGAATAGTTTTTATCCGCAGATTGTGCAGATGCTCTCAGATGAAAGAATTCAGGGGCAGAAGTCAGAAGCCACTCCCCCCTCCAGTTTTCA
>DYNR01000278.1 GCA_020720945.1 Chthoniobacter flavus
CCCCCTTTTTCTCTTACCACTTTTCTCTTTTTCTCTTCCCCCTTGTCCCTTGTCGCTTACCCCCTTTCTCCTCAAACCGGAATTACCACTAGACGGGGCAAGCGAGTTTTGTTAGGTTTTTGCCCGTTTATTTATGGCAACCAATCCTACAACAACCCCGATGGCGAGCGTGCCGCCCGTGGACGACCTAATGCTGTCCCAAGATTTTTTCTGGGAGGAAAACAAGAACAAAATTTTTGCGGCCGTTGCGGCGTTTCTCGTTCTCGCATTTGGGGTGATCGGCTGGATTGCGTGGACGCAACACCGGAAAGGAAAAGCGGAAGAAATATTTTCAAGTGCTTCTACGCCAGAGCAATGGAAAGAAGTCATCCGTGCCTACCCAGGAACTCCGGTAGCGGACAACTCCTCGCTGCTTTTGGCTGCCGCCTTGCGCAAAAGCGGGGATTTGCAAGGTTCCACCAAGGTCTATCAAGAAGCTTTGCTCCCTAAAAATCCCTACGGGTTGCGATCTGCCGCAGCCCTCGGAATCGCAGAAAACGCCCTGCTGGCATCTGGCGGAAAATTTACGCCAGACGCCGTGGCTGCTCTACGGGCGGTTTCCGAAAATTTCCCCGATTCTTACGCGGCGGCTTTTTCGCTTTTCCTCCGGGGCGATCTGTTGCTCAACGAAGGCAAAGAACTCGAAGCGCTCCAGGTTTTCCGCGAATTGCTGGCGAGCTATCCCGATGCGCTGTTTGGAAAAATGGCATCCGGTCAAGTGCAAGAACTCGCCATGAAACAAGCGGCCCAAGCACCAGCGGAACCGCAACCGGCACCCCCCGCCTCGCTTCCTCCGCCGGCAGATGTCCCGCCGCCCCCAGCGGAAGCTCCCGCCGCCCCTTGAAAAAAAGCTTTTTGACGAAAGAGAAACAACAAAGAAAAAGGATTCCGATATGACGACGCAAGAACGGTTGGATTTTTATCTCGGGCAAAAGCCTGATTTGGCAGAAGCGGCTTTTGTTGCCGCAAGCGCAGACATCCAAGGCGCAGTGACGCTCGGGAAAAATGCCAGCGTTTTTTACGGTTCGATCTTGCGGGGCGACATCAACACCATCCGCATCGGGGAAGGAACGAACATCCAAGACGGAACGATCATCCATTTGGCGGACGACTACGATGTGGAAATCGGAGAATACACGACGGTCGGACACGGCGCGATGGTGCACGCATGCAAAATCGGCAAGGAGTGCCTGATCGGGATGCGTTCCACGATTTTGGACGGTGCGGTGATCGGCGATTGTTGTTTGATTGCGGCGGGTTCCGTGGTGACACCGAGAACGGTGATCCCTCCGGGTTCGATGGTGATGGGGTCGCCTGCAAAAATTAAGAGACCGTTGCGCGAGGAGGAAATCGCGGGGTTGCGGCACTGGGCGGAAAAATATGTCCTTGTGGCAAAAGCCCATGCAACCCGACAAAAAACACTAGAAGTCGGCGTTTAACTTTACGGAAAGACAGAGTTTATGGGAAGGCAATGGTTGCATGCAAAACGGGAAGTAGCGAACCTCAAAAAAGGGCAAGTGGTTGGCAAATTGGTCAAGGAAATCATGGTCGCAGCCAAACACGGTGGCGGCGATCCGAACGGAAACCCCCGCCTGGCGGCAGCTTTGGAAAAAGCGCGAAAGGCTAGCGTGACGCGGGATGTGATCGAGCGGGCGATCAAAAAAGGCACGGGGGTCGGTGACGATAAACTGGTGATGGAGCATGTCGTTTTCGAAGGTTATGCGCCTCACAAAATTCCAGTCATCGTCGAAGTTTTTACCGACAACATCAACCGGACAGCACCGGAAGTCCGGGTAATTTTTCGCCAAGGCCAGCTTGGGGTCGCAGGAAGCAACAAGTTTTTGTTCGATCATGTCGGGATCGTGGAAGCCCATCGGGAACCCGGTGCGGTCGATATCGAGGAAGCAGCAATCGAAGCGGGAGCGGATGAAGTAGCCCCGCTGGGCCACGAAGAAAACGATGACATACCGGCAGACCGCCTCGGCGCACGCTTTCTGACCGGACGCGCCAACACGGGTGCCGTCACAAAATGGTTGCTCGAAAACGGTTGGAGCGTCACAACTAGCGAACTGGGTTTTGTCGCAAAAAATTACCCCTCGTTGAGCGATGAAGAGGCAGCCGAGGTGGGTGCTTTTTTACAAGCACTCGAAGACCACGACGATGTGCATAGAGTATGGGCGGCGGTGCGCTAAAACTACTTTTGTAACAGAATTGAAACAAAACATTTCTCGCTTTTTCTTTCGGGGATTGGGAAGATTACTGGGTATGGATCACACAGAAAAAAAATTGAGCGAAGAAGAAAGGGATCGCCTTTTGGCGAAAGCCCACGAGGAAATGGTCGATAGTTTCGATGAAGAGCTGGAACTGGAGATGGAGGATTTGCGGGCAGGAATCGGCCCCGGAGATGCAGCAGACGACGACCCTGAAGGAATCGAGCGCAATTTTTATTTTCGCGAATTGTTCCGGTTGCAGGGAGAGTTGGTGAAGATGCAGGAATGGGTGGTCAAAACGGGCTACAAACTGGTTGTGCTGTTTGAAGGGCGCGATGCCGCCGGCAAAGGGGGAACGATCAAGCGAGTTACCCAGCGGTTGAATCCTCGAATCTGCCGGGTCACGGCATTGCCTGCCCCAAACAGCAGGGAAAAAACGCAGTGGTATTTCCAAAGATATGTCGCCCATTTGCCGGCGGCGGGCGAAATCGTTTTGTTTGACCGGAGTTGGTATAACCGGGCGGGGGTTGAGCGCGTCATGGGATTTTGCACGGACGCAGAGTATGAAGAGTTTTTCCGCGATGTGCCTGAGTTTGAAAAAATGCTCACCCGTTCGGGAATCAAACTGGTCAAATATTGGTTTTCTATCAGCGATGCCGAACAAGAATTCCGTTTCCGTTGCCGCGTCCATGACCCACTCAAGCACTGGAAACTGAGCCCGATGGATTTGGAATCACGGCGGATGTGGGAGGACTACACGAAAGTGAAAGAAGTGATGCTGGAACGGACCCACATTCCCGAAGCGCAATGGTGGGTAGTGCCAGGGGACAAAAAAAAGCAAGCCCGCCTGAATTGCATCCGTCACCTATTGAGTTTGATCCCTTACGAACAAGTTCCCCACGACCCTATCGAATTGCCCGAACGGATTCATCACGAAGATTATGTCCGCCAACCCGTTCCTGAGGAAATGATCGTTCCGGAAATTTACTGACTGAAAAAACCCCGCATCCTGCCCGGA
>DYNR01000279.1 GCA_020720945.1 Chthoniobacter flavus
ATTGCAGATTGCAGAAGGTAGATTGCAGATTGGGGATTTGAACCACGGAGGCACGGGGGAAAGGAAGAAGGCTGAAGGCTGAAAAGGAACCACAGAGGCGCGGAGGGGGGGGAGAAAGAAGGAAGAAAGAAGAAGAGGGGAGAGATTCTGACTCCTGAATGCTGAATTCTGAATTCTGCTTGGGAGTTTTTTTTGGCGGTTGGATGTATCTGGTTGATGGAGGCAGACTTGCGATGCAAGGGCGTATTGCTGCGCAACCCTCACCCCAGCCCTCTCCCAAAGGGAAGAGGGGGAGGCGACTGTCCAGAGCGGCGATAAATCGTGCGCACTCCAGGGCGTTTTGCAACTCAAGAGGAAAGGAACCGAAATGACCTCTCTCTTCGTTTTTAAAATAACGCGAGGATTCAGGATTTTCTTATTGCCAGCGGGGGCGGGGAGTTTTTTTATAGGCGGCGATGAACGAAAAAATTCTCCAAGGAAAAGTCGGTGTAGTATTCGGTGTAGCCAACAAGAGGAGCATTGCTTGGGCGGTGGCAAAGGCATGGCATCAGGCGGGAGCAAAGCTGATTTTCAACTATCAGGGCGAGCGCCTCAAAGACAATGTCGAAGAGTTGATTGCGGAGTTCGGACCTGATGTCCCGATGTATCCTTGCGATGTTTCCAGCGACGAAGACATTGCGGGCTTTTTCGCTAAAGTCAAGGAGCACACCCCCAAGCTCGATCTGCTTTTGCACTCGGTGGCATTCGCTCCCAAGGACGCGTTGGAGTCCGCATTTTTGGGCACTTCCCGCGAGGCGTTCCGGGTGGCGCACGACATCAGCGCCTACTCGTTGGTTGCTTTGTCTAGAGAGGCGGCACCGATGATGGTCGAAGGGGGTTCCATCATTGCAATGACTTATTACGGTTCAGTGAAAGTTGTTCCGCATTACAATGTTATGGGGGTAGCGAAGGCATCGCTCGAAGCTTCGGCGCGGTATTTGGCCTACGATCTCGGGGCGAAAAAAATCCGCGTGAACTGCATCAGCGCGGGGCCTGTGCAGACGCTTGCGGCGCGGGGGATTTCGGGGTTTGGGCAGATGATCAAGCATTACGAGGCGCACGCGCCGCTCGGACGAAGTTGCACGCCGGACGAACTCGGGAAGACAGGGGTTTTCCTTGCTTCCGAGGGGGCGGCATCCATCACGGGGCAAGTGCTTTATGTTGATGGTGGTTACGAGATCATGGGAATGTAAGTGATAGGTTTTGCCTGCCGCCGAGAGCATGATAGCGGTTGGCGGCAGGCTTTTTTTTGAAAGGTAGAATCCGATGAAGAACAGGTTTTTTTTGTTGTTGGTGGCGGTAGTGTTTGCCGGGATTGGCTGGGGTTTCGCGCAAGATGCGGTCCCGTCCGTTTCTCCAAAAGGCGCGGTGGCGGCGATGCTCGCGGTGCCGATGAAGTTTAACAATGGTATATTGCAAGTATCTGGGAATCATGGGGATCCGAACCCCGCCGAGTGGCATATCATCGCCCGCGACACGGACGCGCAAGGGACGATTGTGAGCTTGCGGGTGGCTGGGGGGCAAGTGGTGGCCGAAGCGCCGTCGCTGAACCTAGGGCAGATGTTCCGCGAGGCGGGATATTTGACGGCGGCGGGGTTGACCATGGATTCGGGGGATGCGTTTTTGAAAGCATTATCCTATGCGGTAGCCAACGGGCAGACTTTGGGGAGTGCGAATTACACGCTGATCCGCAGGGGGGCGGATGTCGAGCCCGTCTGGAAGCTCCAGTGTTACGATGCCAACGGCAAGCACATCGGGGATATGCAGGTTGAAGCCACGAGCGGGGCGGTCGTGTGGCAACACGGATTCCCGAAAGCACCGTGAGTTCGCCTTCCCGTTTATCCGCGTCCGTTTTGTCGGCGTTGCGGGGTGTTTTGGGGGGCGATGCCGTGTTGGTGGGCGATGCGGCGACCCCTTACGGCAAAGACCGGTGGTTTGCGGCGGCACAGCCAGAAGCGGCGGTGTTTCCTTCCACGACAGCAGAGGTGTCGGCGGTTTTGCGGATTGCATCGGAAGCGGGAGTTCCCGTCACGACGCGCGGGGCGGGGCACGGGTATGTCGGGGGTTGCGTTCCTGTGCGCGGGGGGATTTTGTTGAGCGTCGAGCGGATGAACAAGATCCTCGAAGTGCATACCGGAGATTTTGTTGCGGTCGTTCAAGCGGGGGCCATCACGGGAAAGGTGCAGGCGGCGGCGCGAGAGGTCGGTCTTTTTTATCCGCCCGATCCCGCCAGCCTAAAGGATTGCAGCATAGGGGGAAACATTGCGACAAACGCCGGAGGACCGCGTTGTTTGAAGTATGGGGTGACGCGGCAGTATATTTTAGGGCTGGAAGTTGTGCTGATGGATGGGAGGGTGTTGCGGGTTGGAGGGCGGACGCACAAGAACAAGACCGGCTTCGATTTGGTCGGGGTATTTACGGGGTCTGAGGGGTTGCTCGGGGTCATCACGGAAGCCACCTTGCGGTTGCTGCCGCACCCTCCTTATCGGGGAGCTATTTCGGCGGGGTTCCGGGACATCCAGGCTGCGGCGGCGGGCGTGCAAGCGATTTTTTCGGCGGGTTTTTTGCCTGCGGCGGTGGAAGTCGCCGATGCGTTCACGCTGCGGGCCGCGAGGAAATTTCGGAACGACGCGAGGATTCCGCCGGGCGACGCGCATTTGATTTTAGAGGTGGACGGGCAGCGCAAGAGCGTGGTTTCCGAACTGGCAGATTTAGCGGAATTGTTGCGGCGGGCAGAGGCCTCGGGGGTCGAGGTGGCAGAAGGGGATGCCGGGTGCGAAACCATCTGGGATATCCGCCGGAGTTTTTCCGAATCGCTCAAGGCGACCGGGTTGCGAAAGCTCAACGAAGACATCGTGGTTCCCCGGGGGAAACTCGTTGATTTGATGCGGTTTGCAGAAGATTTGCAGGGGCGATGCAAGAGCGAGATCGCGTGTTTTGGCCATGCGGGAGACGGGAATATCCATGTCAACATCATGGTCGGGGACTGGGAAAATCCAGAGGTGCGAGAGAAGGCGGAAGAGGCGTTGGACGAGCTATTTTTGCAGGTTATCGAATGGGGGGGGGCGATAACCGGCGAGCACGGGATTGGGCTTGCAAAGATGCGTTGGTGGGACAAAGCGGTGCCCGAGGCCGTGCGGGGAGTGCACGGGGAAATCAAAGCGGCGCTGGATCCGCAAGGGTTGCTCAACCCCGGGAAATTCGTGTGAGGTTTTTCCTTTACCT
>DYNR01000049.1 GCA_020720945.1 Chthoniobacter flavus
TTGCCGCTTATGCGAGGATTTTGGAAAAAATAACCTGTTGACAAAACACAACTGTTCTATATTTTGTAGAACAGTGAATTTACGCATCATCACAGGAGAACCGACCCCCATTTATCGCCAGATTATTCAAGGCGTGCGCTCGGCGGTAGCTTCTGGAGTTCTTGTCCCCGGAGATCAAATTCCCGCAGTTCGGGAGCTTGCGGAATCGAACACCATCAATCCCAACACGGTCGTAAAAGCTTATACGGAACTGGTGAGGGAAGGCATCATCGTAGGGCGTCCAGGGTCTGGCTACTTCGTCCGGGAGCACAGGGAAAGCATCCTTTCCGTGGAAGAGAGGCAGAAGCGGCTCGATCTGGCGCTCCAGGCATTGATAGCGGATACCGCTTTTTTGGGGTTTGCGCCCGCCGAGATACAAAAACGCCTCCAAGAACTCCAAAGCGAAATCGAAAAAAGGAAACAGCAGAAAGAACCAAAAAAATCCTGACATGAAGCCATCGCCAGCCATCCAAATCAACCATCTCACCAAATTTTTCGGGACCCGATGTGTGGTCAACGACCTCTCTCTCGAAATCGAACGGGGCACCATTTTCGGCTTCCTCGGGCGCAACGGGGCGGGCAAAAGCACCACCATACGGACGCTTCTGGGCTTGCAGCACCCCACCCGTGGATCGACACAAGTGCTGGGTTGTGACTCTCAAAAACTCACGCCGGAAATCCGGGAAAGGATCGGCTATCTGGCCGAAGGGCATCCTGTTTACGGGTGGATGCGTGTGGAGGAAGCGGAAAAATTTCAGGCTTCGTTTTTTCGGAACTGGAACCGGGAGGTCTTTTGGGGCATCGCCAAGCATTTTAATTTGCGGGAAAAAGCGCGGGCCGGCAATCTTTCGCGAGGGGAGCGGGCGGGACTTTGCCTTGCTCTGGCTCTGGCACCGGAACCGGAACTCCTCATCCTCGATGACCCCGCACTCGGCCTGGATCCCGTAGCTCGCAACAGCCTCCTCCAGCTCATGCTCTATGTCACCCGCAGCGAAGGGCGGACGATTTTATTTTCTTCGCACATCCTCTCCGATGTCGAAAGGGTGGCGGACAAGATTGCCGTCATGGACAATGGGACGCTCCGCGCCTGCTGTTCCGTAGATACCTTCAGCAAAAGCATCAGCATGGTTACCCTCCACTACAAAAACCAACCGCCGCCAGAAAAATACGCCATCCCCGGATTGTTGCAGAGTTTCCGAACGGCAACGACCCTGGTGCTTACCTTAGTCCATTCCAACGAGGAAACGGCCAAAGCCATCGAGAGCCTGAAACCCGATGCCGTGGAAACGATGGATTTGGGTCTGGAATCTTCTTTCGTGGGCTATGTGGGAGATCGTGGAGAAAAATCCTTCTTATTCAAAAACAACCAACCAATCGGAGCAAAAGAATGAAAGCAATACTCTGGAAAGAAGTCCGCGAAAATCTCAAGTGGGCCGTCCTCGGGGGCATCGCATTTGCCGTGGCGTTGGCCTACTCGCTGAATCAGCTAGAGCAAACCTATAGGATAGGGAGTTTCAGCGACAATGGAGTAATGAATTGCCGTGAGCTGTCAACGGTATTGCTCTTTGGCCCAATCTTCATTGGCTTTGCCTTGGGGTTGCTACAAATTGTGCCAGAACTCAAACGCGATCAATGGGCATTCCTCATCCACCGGCCAGTGCATATCAAAACAATTTTCTGGGGAAAAGTCACGGCGGGGTTTTTGCTCTATTTTGGCGCAACAATCCTTCCGTTTTCCCTTGCGGCGGGATGGACGGTCATCCCGGGGAATTACCCGGCACCGTTTGACTTTCACCCACTCTTGCCGGGCATTGCCGACATCCTTTGCGGTGCTGTTTTTTATTTGGCAGGCATCACTGTCGCCCTGCGAGATGCCCGCTGGTTTGGCACAAAATTGGCTCCGGTTTTGGCTGCGTGTTTTTGCGCCACGCGAGTTACGGATACAGATTTCTTTTCCGTAGCGCTCCTCTGGATTGCTTTTTTTGCCGCGTTGCTGGCTCTGTTGGCATGTGGGATTATGACGCAAGGCAGCAGGTATTCTCTTCAAAGCAAGAGTGTCAAGTTTGCTGGCATTCTGTGTCTCTTGTTTGCTGCCTTTGCGGTGTGTGTGGCGATCAAAGCTGGGTATCAGAAAATTAAACCAGAGGAGAGTATTTTGTATCGAGGATATGAGCAATACGAACAAGACCTTCAGGGGAAAGTTGTTATTGTAAAGTGGGCGAAGGAAGAAACCGAGGTCCGAAATCTTGACGGAAGTCCCATTCTCAAGGATGGAAAGGTGCAAAAATTTTCATACGGTGATTTTATGGACACACAGCATCTCACCAGAAATAGATTTCCCGAAAGTTACCGCTCTGGGAAAGAATGGGTTATGCAAATGCGAAATTTTCAAGACCATGCCTATGATCCAGATCAGCAGGAGTTGCTATGGTATTATGTGGCCGGAGAAGGCATCTTCGAAGGCTTTTCACAGCGTTCTTGCCTATTGGAGGAACTCATTACTCCTCAAGGGTTTCAATCTCCTAACAACCCAGTAAAGGAGAGATTTCAAGACATCCATCTCTCAGATGCATACCAAAATCCTCTTCTTTGGTTCGGCGAGCAGGTCGTTTTTGTCGATGTAGAACGGAAGAGGGTTTCGCATATTTTTACCAGTCAACCACCTCAGAAAATCCTTGGGGTTGCCGCATTCAAAAACAGATCTCAAAATCTTTCCCTTTCTGAAAGGTACAGCATTTGTGTAGCCACCGATCAGGGGTTGGAATTTTTTGACACAAAAGGGCAGTTATACACCAAATCTCCATGGCCGATGGAAGGGGAAGAATATATATGCCTTGGCATCGGGAAGGATAAACCTCTCACCCATTTTTATGTTTGGCAATATTGTAGGAATCACAAAATGCTAGGATATTATCTCACCAGCATCCCCATCAATGGAGAGCCGCCAGTGACCCAGTGGCTTCCCGATTTGAAAGAGGAGATTGCTCCGATCACCCTTCCCGATTATTTTGCGGTTACAACAGACTCGCCACTGATGATCAAAGGCATCCGCTGGCACAATGTCACGCCATCCATCTTTTACACCTTCTGTTCCATGCTGATCGGTTATTTTGTGATGCGCAAAAACCGATTTTCCAAAAGGAAAACCTTTGGTTGGTGCAGCTTTATTTTTCTCGCTGGCCCGATGGGGCTCATTGCGTTCTTGCTGGCGCGGGATTGGCCAGTAAAAATCAAATGCCCGTCTTGCGGAAAGCAGAGAGAAATCGGGAGCCTGACCTGCGATTTTTGCAAAGCTCCGTGGCCGGAACCCGCGAGAGACGGCACCGAGATTTTTGAAAGAGATGCAAGCAAACAGGTAGCGGGATCCATTTGAATTCTTTTGAATCCTACAACCCATCCTCCCACCAGGTGGCGGAAACGGGGTCTCGACAATAGGGAAGGCCCCGCCCCCTATTGTTGCATGTAAGTTTGCAGGACTTCTTTCGGGGAACCGGCACTGGAAATGCGCCCTTCCTGCAACCAGAGGATTCTGTCGGCAAAACGGAGCATCGCCTGTTCGTCGTGCGTTACCAAAATGATGGTTTTGCCTTCGCGCTTGTATTTTTCAAACAGAGCAAAGCACTTTTCTTGAAAGACAAAATCGCCGACAGCCAGCACTTCATCGAGGAGCATGATCGGTGCATCTACCTGAATAGCAACGGCAAAAGCCAAACGCACTTGCATCCCGCTGCTGTAGTGTTTGACCTGCATTTCCATGAAATGCTCCAGCTCGGAAAAACGGACGATTTCTTCGTAGGCATCATCAATCTGTTTGCGGGTCAACCCGAGAATCGTGGCGTTCAAATAAACATTTTCCCTGCCCGTCAATTCCGAATGAAACCCGACCCCCAATTCGAGCATCGGAGAAATTTTTCCGCGGATATGGATTTCGCTACCCGCATCCGGGCGATAAACTCCCGCCAATATCCGCAGAAGCGTAGATTTTCCGCTGCCATTTCTGCCGACGATTCCGAGAAACTCCCCTTTGCGGACTTCAAACGAAACTCCGTTAATCGGGCAAATCACCCCCTGCCGGTTGCCCTTCCAAAAATTCAATAACCGTTCCCGCATCGTCCATCGCTTCTCGGAAGGAACGCGAAAAGTTTTGGTCAGGTTTTTGACCTCGATCGCCAAGCTGTCATCCATCGGTGCTGCCATAAAAAATTACAGTTCTTCGACGACCACAGGCTCCCTGTTAAAAAACACCCAGAGGCCTAGCCCAAAAAAGAAAAAGGTGGAACAAAGGACAAAACACACACCACTCAGCGTCAACTGGCCAGTCCCCGTCATCGCAAACCGGCTGTATTCGAGGATGCCTGCCATCGGGTTCAAGAAAAGAAAAAAGCGCCATTTTTCTGGAACGAGGGACATCGGGTAAATCACGGGGGTCCCCCAGAAACCAATCTGGATCGCCAAATCCCAGATCGCGCCCATATCGCGAACTTGGATAATCAGGACGGAAAGAATCATCGAGATGCCGAGCGTTGTCAGGTAGAGGCAAAGGAGCAGGGGAACAATCAAAAACATTTCTGGACGGAGGGGGAGTTGCTCCCAAGCCGCAAGCGCACCGAACACCAATAAATTGAGAAGCAACCCGATAAAGGGGGTCGAGACCGACGATGCCACGAGGATGAGGCGCGGAAAATAGATTTTTCGGACCAGCGTGTAACGGCTGATGATCGACAGGATGCCGGCCCCTGATGCCTCGGCGAAAAAATTCCATATCATCATGCCCAACAAGAGGTTGAGCTTGTAATACGGCGTGTCAATTTTCATGTAAACCGTGAAAACGATGTAGAGGACAACGAAAAGAGCCAAAGGTTTGAGCAACGACCAAAGATAGCCGAGAACAGATCCGTAATAGCGCATCTTAAATTCGTTCCATGTGAGGGCAGAAAAAAGGCGCCAGATATATGCGTAGTCGATAGGTTGAGTCATTCGAAATTTCCTCTCTGGGTTTAACCGATTTTTTGGATTGCAAGCAACCTCGATTTCAAAAACTTTTTTCTCACTTTGCGCGGCGGAAACCCCTTGCCGCAAACTTCCACGCGGCGACAGGCAAGTAAGTCCATTTGCTGCCCGCCCATTTCAAGTCGCCCGCCCTCCGCATCCACCAGCGAAAAATCCCGAGAAAAGCATCATCGGCGTGACGGTCTAATTTCCAAACACTTTTTCCGCCCGCGCCATCGCCCGAAGGAATCCAGTGGCGAACGATGTTTTGGTAGCCTTGGGAAAAATTTCCCCGAGGTTCCGCCTGGAGCTCTTCCAGAATTTTTTGCACATCTTTCATGTATCCGCCGTCCGCGCTTCTCTGTTCTCCATGAAAACGAAACGCGGCCAAAGGCGCTTCGATTCCTGTGCATCGGGCATGGCGAAAAAACTCTCCCCAAAGCCAAAAATCAGCGGCGTAGCGGTAGCGGTCTGTCAGTCTGCCCCCGATTTTTTCCCAGAGTTCCCGCCGCCAAAAACAGGTCTCTTGCTGGATGAATTCTCCGTTTGTCGGGGACCCGTGCAAACCGCGCCGGAAGGAACCGGCGGAAAACCCCGCCACTTCCACAACGCTGTCGAATCCCCCATTTTCTCGGACACAGGTTTTTTGAAGTGTTGTAACCCATTGAACTTCAGGGAATTTCTCGAAAATCTCGACGACGGTTGCCAGCGTCCACGGGAAATATAAATCCGAGGAATTCAACCACCCCATGATGTCGCCCGCCGTTTTTTCAAAGCCCTTGTTGATGGCCGCATATTGCCCGCCATCGGGTTCGCTGCACCAGTAAGCCAAGCGGTCGGCATACTGAGAAATGACTTCTTTGCTGCCGTCGGTCGAACCCCCGTCAATCACCACATACTCCAAATCGACACCCCCTTCCGAAGCGGAATCCAAAACGCTCCGAAGCGTTTGCGCGAGGTGTCCCGCTTGGTTGTAGGACGGCGTGACGATCGAAATTTTCATGATGCGGAAGTTCCTGAAGAACGGGTTTCTAAAGAACGAAAAACCGCCGCAAGTTTTTCTACGGCTTCTTGGATTTCGGTTTCGCGGATATTGAGGGGAGGGAGAAGGCGGATCACTTTTTCTCCGGCGGGTATCACCAAAATGCCCTGCTGCATGGCTTCAAGAGTTGCCACAATCGAAGGCAAGGGAGCGTCCGCTGGTAAATCCATCAAAGAAGGGAGAATTTCGATGCCGACCATGAGTCCGATTTGGCGCACTTCTTTCACGAGAGGCGAGCCGATCGCGCGAATTTTTTTTGCCAGCGAGGCGCCGGTTTCCTTTGCGTGAAGCAGGAGGTTTTCCCGTTCGATAATAGAAAAAACGGCCAACCCGGCAGCGCAAGTGACGGCGTTTCCGCCATAGGTTGTCCCGTGCGAACCGGGGCCCAGCAAAGAGGGGAGGCGAACTTCTCCACCAGTTCCGGCAAATGCTTTGTCCCTCACCCAAAACGCCCCGAGGGGAAAACCGTTGGCGATTCCTTTGGCCCAGCTCACCGCATCGGGTTCGGCATCCGTGCCAGCAATCGTCCGCCACCCGCACCAATCCCCCGTCCGTCCCAACCCGCACTGGATTTCGTCAAAAAGCAAAAGCAAATTGTGCTTGTCGCAAAGCGCGCGCAAGCCTTGCAGGAATTCACGGGACGCGATATGGATGCCTCCCTCGCCTTGGACTGGCTCCACGAGAATCGCCACGGTTGCCGGAGTGATGGCCGACTCGGTAGCTTCCAGATCGCCAAAAGGAACATGGCGGAATCCCTCCAGCAAAGGAGCAAATCCCGTTTTCACTTTCTCTTGGCCCGTCGCAGAAATTCCCGTCATCGTCCGCCCGTGGAAGGAACCTAAAAAAGTAATCACCTCGTGCCGGTCCCCCGTCGCCGCGCCAAACTTGCGGGAAAGTTTGATCAGACCCTCGTTTGCTTCTGCCCCGCTGTTGCAAAAAAATACGCGTCCATCGCCGACGCGAGAGACGAGCAAGGAGGCGAGTTCCGCTTGCGGACGGGTGTAGTAGAGGTTGGAAGTGTGGACGAGCGTCGAGGCTTGGGCGACAACGGCGCGAGTCACTTCCGGATGACAGTGACCGAGGGAACAAACGGCGATCCCTGCGCCAAAGTCCAAATATTTTTTTCCGGATTCATCCCAAACAAACGCGCCCTCCCCACGGGCTAATTGCAGGTCGAAGCGTCCGTAAGTTCCTAAAACACAATGGGTATAGAGTTCCTTGGTGCTGGTTGGGGCGTGTTGGTTCATGGCAAAAAAGAAAAGGTTGTCTCGCGGGAAAGGATGGCGGTTGAAACGCGGAGGAGGAAGGATTTTAGATGAGGAAAACAAAAAAGCGGACTCTGGGGCACAGGGCACCGAATCCGCTTTGTTTTGTTGGAGTGATGGTTTTTGCTTGTTCTCTTTGCGAGACCTCGGAGCGAGGCCGATCAGCGTTTGGAGAACTGGAAGCGCTTGCGGGCACCCGGTTGACCAGATTTTTTCCGTTCCTTCATCCTCGGGTCGCGGGTCAAGAGGCCTTCTTGCTTGAGAGCAGGACGCAACTCCGCATCGGTCACGAGCAACGCACGAGAAAGCGCGAGGCGCAAAGCACCCGCTTGCCCGTTGATTCCTCCGCCAACCGTTTTCGCCTTCACATCGAAGCTGTGAACTCCGTTGGCGATTTCGAGGGGCTTCAAGATGGTGTTTTGGAGGCTCAAGCTAGGAAAGTATTCGGTGAACTCTTTCCCGTTGACTTCAAAGTTGCCAGTGCCTGGAGACAAGAGGACGGTCGCCACAGCGGTTTTGCGCCGTCCGGAAGTGTGGATAGGTTGTTGCGTAGCCATGAAAATGATGGGTTTTGTAGAATCCCTGTAAAAATGCCAGTTTAGGGCAAGGGGTGTTTGGTTAAATTGCTTTCAGTTTTTGCGCGGCGTGCGGGTGCTCGCTACCGGTATAAACTTTGAGTTTGCGGTAGATGTCCCGTCCGAGGCGGTTGTGGGGAATCATTCCGCGGACAGCCCGTTCGATCAGGAGTTCGGGATGGCGATCCCTCCGCGCGCGGAAGTTTTCGGATTTGTGACCACCTACGAAACCGGAGAAGCTCATGTAGGTCTTTTGGACCTCCTTCTTCCCTCCGATTTGCACTTTGTCGGCATTGATCACAACGACGAAGTCCCCGTTGTCGATGTGGGGAGTATAAGTAACTTTCCCTTTACCGCGGAGCAGGTTGGCGATTTTTACAGCGATATGACCCAGCGTTTGGTTCTCGGCATCAACGAGATACCACTCACTTTGGGTCTGTTCAGTTTTAGCAGAAAATGTCCTCTTAGTTGGCATGACTTGGACGCGTCAGGATAGGGATTTCGGAATGCCCGTCAACCTAAATTTTGTTTTTTTTATCCGCGTTTTTTCAAAGCCCCCTCGCACCCGCAAAAAACAAAAGCGGCAGGCACCCTTGCCGGCGCGGATTCTTTCGCCGTATATAAATTCTATTTTGCTGATTTTCAACAAGTTGCATCTTTTCGCTCCCGCGTCTCCGCCCTTCTCTTGCGCCCGTCAGTTCCGTTGCTTTCCCGTTTTATCGTGCTTGGAAAACTCGAAAATCCGTTTAAGGTCTTGGGGAAAAACAGCACGATGAAGCAGCAACCGCAAAACTTTCTTCCGGGTTTCCATGTAATGACGAAGCCGATTGGCCCGATTTGCAACCTCGATTGCAAATACTGCTTTTACTTGGAAAAAGAAAAACTCTACCCGGAGAGCGGCGGGTTTCGGATGTCCGAACAAGTGCTGGAAACTTTTGTCCGCGACTACATCGCCGCCCAGCGCGTCCCGGAAATCACTTTTGCATGGCAGGGCGGAGAGCCCACTTTGCTGGGGGTCCCCTTTTTCCGCAAAGCCGTGGAACTGCAAAAACGCTACGCCAACGGCAAACGGATCCTCAATTCTTTCCAAACCAACGGGACGCTTTTGGACGATGAATGGGGGCTCTTTTTGGCGGAAAATGGTTTTTTGGTCGGGTTGAGCATCGATGGTCCAGCGCACTTGCACGATGCCTACCGGGTGGATAAAAAGCAAAACCCCACCTTTGAAAAAGTGATGGGAGGGCTGGAAATTTTGAAAAAGCACGGGGTGGAATTTAACACGCTGACGGTCGTCAACCGCAAAAACTCCCTCCACCCTCTCGAAATTTACGACTTCCTCAAAGAAATCGGATCGGGCTTCATCCAGCTCATCCCGCTGGTCGAACGCCGCGCCGATAAAGAGCTCAACCCGTATGGGTTAGAGCTTGCGCCACCACCGCAAAGCGAGATGGAAGACGCCGATTGCCCGGTGACCGCTTGGAGCGTGCGCGCCGAGGATTACGGAAAATTTTTAACCTCGATTTTCGACAGGTGGGTTCGCAAGGATGTCGGAAAAATTTTTGTCCAGCTCTTCGATGTCGCGCTAGGAAACTGGATGCGGTATCCGGGCGGGCTTTGCGTGTTTTCTGAAAAATGCGGTACGGCTCTCGCCCTGGAACACAACGGCGACCTCTACGCCTGCGACCATTATGTCTATCCCGAATACCGCCGGGGCAACATTTTGCAAACGCCCATCGCCGAAATGGTGGCATCTCCCGAACAGCGAAAATTCGGGGCAGACAAATCGGATTCTCTTCCGGCGTATTGCAAAAAATGCAGCGTCCGTTTCGCCTGTCACGGGGAATGCCCGAAACACCGTTTCGCCAAAACTCCCGACGGGGAAGATGGCTTGAACTACCTTTGCCCCGCATACAAAAAATTCTTTTCGCACATCGACCCCTACATGCAATCGATGGCGGGGTTGTTGCGTGCGGGGCATCCGGCCGCAGAGATTTGCGGTTTGCTCGCAGAGGGCAAAATAGCGGGCGTTTCTGCGGAAATCGGCAGGAACCAATTGTGCCCTTGCGGAAGCGGAAAACGCTACAAACGGTGCTGCGGAGCGAGAAAGTGATAGATTTTTCTGGAAAAATGCGTTTTTCTCCTCTGGCGAAAACCTGAGTTAGAAACGAAAGGGCGCAAATCAAAAAATGCACGAATACAGTTGGGAGCGATCTCCATCCGAGAAAAAGAAATGGACATGGCGCCGCTTTTTATACACGGCTCTCGCCGTCCTGTTTGTCCTTTTGCTGATCGGCGGAAGCGTCGCCTTCACCGCCGTTGCGATTTTCACCAAAAAATTTGAAGACATCGCAAACGGGTTCGACTTGAACCAAGTCCGCGAGATGGAATCCGCCTCGCTACTCTTCGACCGCAACGGAAAAGAGTTTGGCAAACTGTTCATCCAAAACCGCAACCCGGTCGATTACACGGAGATTTCTAAAAACATGGTGGATGCGGTGATCTCCGCAGAGGACAACCGTTTTTACGAACACAAGGGCGTTGACTGGTTTGGTATCTCCCGGGCGATGGTCGAAAACTGGCGCAAAGGAAGGATTTCGCAGGGTGCCAGCACCGTCACCCAACAGCTCGCGCGCAACTCCTTCGACATGCGGGAACGGACTTACCAGCGGAAGCTGATCGAAATGTTTTTAGCGTGGCGGATCGAGACCCGGTATTCGAAACGGGAAATCATGGAAATGTATCTGAACCGCGTCTATTTCGGCAGCGGTTTTTACGGGGTGGACGCGGCGGCGCGCGGCTATTTTGGCAAGTCCGCCAAAGAGCTTGGCATCGGCGAAAGCGCGATGCTGGCCGGCCTCCTCCGCAGCCCGCAAGCCCTCTCCCCGTGGAACAACATCAAAGCCGCAACAAACATCCGCGATGTGGTCCTGAACCAGATGCGGGATCTGGGCTTCATCTCCCGCCAGCAACTCAAAGAAGAGGTCGCTGCCCCCCTCTCCGTCATCCCCCGCACAAACTTGCACCGCGTCTCTTATTCCTACGACCTCATCCGCCAGCAAGTCATTGCCGCTCTAGGGTTTGAACAAGCCATGAACGGCGGCTATCAAATCGGCACCACCCTCGATCTGGATTTGCAAAAATCTGCGGAAGAAGCCGTCCTTGCGCAGCTAGAAAAAATCGAGCAGCACCCCGGATACAACCACGAAAAATACGCCGAATACCGCAAACGCCACGCGAAAGAAGAAAGCAAAATCGACCAAGGAGACCCGTCCCTCCGATTGCCCGTCCCCAAATACTTGCAAGGTGCGTTGCTGGCTTTAGAAAATTCGACGGGCGGCATTTTGGCGATGGTGGGAGGGCGCGATTTCCGGCACAGCGAATACAACCGCGCGCTGCAGGCAAAGCGTCCGGCGGGCACCGCAATTACCCCTCTCGTTTACGCCTCGGCTTTTGACAACAACCTGCCGCCAAACACGCGGGTGGATGATTCTTGCATCGACAACCGCTATGTGATGGTCGGCGGCGCGACGGGCATTTTAGGGGAATGGGGGGTGGAACGCACGGAAAACCAATACGAAGGCCCCATGACGGCGCGGCAGGCTTTGGTCGCTGGAAAAAACGCGGCAACCGTCCGGCTAGGTCTCCAGCTCGGCCTGACAAAACTCCGTAAAACCTTGGCAGACATGGGGATCACTTCGCCCCTGCGCGATTACTCCAATACTTTTTTGGGTAGCAGCGAAATGACTCTGGACGAGCTGACCCTCGCCTACACGGTGTTTCCGAACCAAGGCAAACGCCCCAAAAATATTTTCATCATCCAAAAAATCCAGGACTCCAATGGCACCACGGTCTATGACGCAAAACCAAAAATGGAAAAAGCCATTTCAGGGAGTGCTGCATACCAAACGCACCTCGCGCTCGAAGAGTCCCTCAACACGGATCCCGTAATTCGCTCCCGCGACAACTTGGCAAACTTCCCCGCCGCGGGAAAAAACGGCTCCGCTTACGGGTTCACCGATACTTATTACATCGGATACGATTCCGAAATTACCGTCGGAGTTTGGGTGGGATTCGACAAGCCGACAAAAATTTACAGGGGGGCGTTCGGAAGGGATTTGGCGATGCCCGTCTGGAGCCGTTTCATGAACGAAGCCATCGAGAAAATCCCGCCCAAAGCGTTCAAAAAATCGCTGGAAGTCGAACCGGTCGAAATTTGTTCCGTTTCCGGTTTGCTCGCCACGGCGAAATGCAACCGCGACCTCGGCGACGGAGCAGGTTCTCATTCAACTACTTACATCGAATACCTGACACCATCACAAAAGCCGAAAATCGTTTGCGATGTCCATGGTGGCGGGCTCCGCAATTTTGCCAAGAACTTCCAGCAGGACGAGTGGCCGCGTGCGGCATCCGCGATCGACTTGACGAAAATCCGCCCGGTCGGAGTCCTTGCCCCCACGCTGATCGGTTTCAACGATGTCTATCATTCCGTCCAACCGGGAGCATCCCGCAAAAACCCGGGAGAAATTCCCGTCGCGAAAGCCTTGCCCGTGCAGTTTGCCGATGGCTCCAAAGCCGAAGCGGGCAACTTGGGCGAAACTTCCGAAGGGGTTCCCGTCGCCAATGCGATTCCGATCCAAAGCCCCGGCGAACGGGAAATCCGCAAGGCGGAATCGAAGGCAGGCTACACGCCGCTCGAACGCCCCGCCATCCAACTCGCCCAACCGCCTCCCACCCAATTTTAACCTGAATGAGTGAGATAAATGCAAAGAAGAT
>DYNR01000280.1 GCA_020720945.1 Chthoniobacter flavus
AAAAAAACCACCCATCCATGAACGAAAAAAAAGACTCTCTCGCCTCCGCCTCCAACGCCTACGCCTCCGGCAAAATCTCCCGCCGCAAATTCCTCCTCGCCGCCGCCTCCGCCGGACTCGCCATCGGCGGCGCTTCCTGGTTCGCCTCCCGCGACTCCCGCGGCATAAACAAAACAATCTCAAAGCTTTCCGACGAACTCTCCGATGCCTCCGCCTACCACCCCCACACCCGCTCCCACCAGTTCTTGCGCGAAATCGGCAAAAGCTTCAAAGGCGTCAAACTCCGCGTCCTGAGCGAAGACACCCCCCCCTCAAAAGCCTCTCAGCTACTCGTCAAAGAAGAGTTCACAAAAATATCGGGGATCGAAGTGGAATGGAACATGAAACCCCTGGACAAAGTCTTCGCCGAAATCAACGCCGACAACGCGCGCGAAGCGGGCTATAACGACATCGTCTATATCGACCAATCCTGGCTCGGATGGTTCTCCGACTCCCTCGAACCCATCGAACCCTGGCTCCAAAACCGCGACCTCGCCTACCCGGACTGGCAGTTCGACGACTTCATGGCCCCCATCGTCAAACACACCGCCTCTTTCAAAAAAAATATCATCGCCGTCCCCTACGACATCACCCTCTTCATCGCCATCTACCGCAAAGACATTTTCGACAAACTCGCCATCGCCCCCCCCTCGAACCTCGACGAGTGGATGCGCGCCTGCCGCACCATCCAAAAGGACTACGGCCAAGGCATTTACGGCACCACCGGCCAGTGGAAAACCGGCCACTACTCCCTCCAGTGCAACATGACCGCATGGCTCTGGGGGCACGGCGGCTCGATCTACTACGCCGACGGCTCCCCGGCCATCGCCGACGAACAGGCCGAAGCCGCCATGGCCTATATGCTCGAACTCGGAAAATACATGCCCCCCAGCGTCACCCACTGGGACTGGCACGGCGAAAGCAAATCCTTCGCCCAAGGCAAAGCCGGCCTCTACAGCTCCTGGGCAGAAAATTTCCCCTCCTTCGAAAACCCCGAAACCTCTCTCGTCGCGGGCCTCATCGAGCCCCTCCCCATGCCCCGCCCCTACTCCCTCCGACCCGAAAAAAATTGCGGCTTCGAAGAATGTCCGGGCATGAGCCACCAGGGCGGCAGCAGCCTGGGCATCTCCCGCTTCAGCAAAAACAAACAGGCCTCCTGGGCCTTCCTCCAATGGCTCACCAGCGCCGATGTCGTCACCCGTAGCTGCCTTTTCGGCGGCGGCGCAAGTGCCACCAGATACACCACTTACAACGACCCCCGCATCACTCGCCGCGAAGCCGTCCAAGGCCCCTCCACCACCCGCTACTTCCCGGTCATGAAAGACGCCATCCTCAACCAGATGGGCACCGAACCCCACATCCCAAAATGGGCCCAGCTCTCCGTCGATGTCTTCGCCGTCGAAATCGGCAAAATGGTCACCCACCAGCAAGACATCAAAACCACCCTCTCCAACATGGCAGAAGCAGCCAAAATCGCCGCCGTCCCATGAGCCATTTCCTCCGCTACTTCCTCTCCTCCTTCGCCCTCAAACTCTCCATCACTCTCGCCCTCCTGGCGTTTGTGCCCATGACCGTCATGTGGCTCTACTTCGGCTCCAGCCTCAGAGAAACCACCCGCGAAATGGCCTACCGCTCCCTAGAGACCGCCGCCCTCAAAACCTCCCTCCGCCTCGACGCCTTCCTCCGCAATAACCTCGAAATCGCCGAAGTCTCCGCCCGCCTCCCCTCCTTCTCCGAGTTCCTCAAAGAACGCTCCACCACCTCCCGCAAAAACCGCTACGCCCCCACCCTCGAACACCTCAAAGGCATCCTCTCCCAAGACAAAATCTTTATCCAATCCGTCGCCCTCATCGACCTGGACGGCTCGGTCGTCGCCGATACGAACCCGAAAAACTTGGGCTCCTCCGAAGTCCTCTTCCCTTTCTTTCTCATCCCCCTCCGCACCGGTCTCCCCACCGTCTCCGATGTCCTTTTCTCTTCCCAAACCTCTCAAAACTCCCCCCACCTCTTCTTCTCCTCCGTCATCTACGACGGGAAAAAACCGGTCGGCATCCTCCGCATCTCCTACTCCGCCAATATCTTGCAACACATCCTCGTCCAGGACGAAGGCTTCGTCGGCAAAGGCTCCTTCCCCGTCCTCCTAGACGCCCACGACATCCTCCTCGCCAGCGGCGGCTACGGCCACGGCATCAGCTCCCCGAGCTCCCAAATCTTCGGCTCCCCCTCTCCCGCCTCCCTCGCCTCCCTCCAAGACCAAAAACTCCTCCCCCTTTCTTTTAACCCCGCCCTCCACGCCCACCCCGCCATCCCCACAGGCGAAAAAAACCCGAACCGCACCCGCGTCTCGATCCCGGAATCTTTCGACGCCGAAAACCCCTCCCCCAAAGAAATGGTCATCGCCCTCAGCCCCCTCGACATCGTCCCCTGGAAGGTCGGCTTCCTCCAGTCCGAGTCCGCCTTCAACAGCGAGGTGGAAAGCCACCTCTACCACATGCTCGCCATCGCCATCGCCTTCTCCCTCCTCCTCCTGCCCGTCATCTACTATGTCTCCCGCCTCTTCACCCAATCCATCAGCGACCTCCAAAAATCGGTCCTCGCCATCGGCAGCGGCGACCTAGATACCCGCGTCGAAATCCGCTCCCTCGACGAGATCGGCCAGTTCGCCTCCACCCTCAACACCATGGTCCAACGCATCCAAGCCCGCGAACAAGACCTCAAAAACGCCATCTCCCAAGCCGAATGCGCCAACCAGGCAAAATCGGAGTTCCTCGCCGTCATGAGCCACGAAATCCGCACCCCCCTCAACCCCGTCATCGGCCTCACCTCCCTCATGCTGGAAGAAAAACTCTCTTCGGAGCACAAGGAATACCTCGGCATCATCCACAACTCCGCCAGCGTCCTCCTCACCCTCATCAACGACATCCTGGACTTCTCAAAAATCGAGTCGGGCCTCATGTCCCTGGAACAAACCTCTTTCTCCGTCTCCGACGCCGTCGCCGAAGTCATACAACTCCTTGGCCCCCAAGCACAAACAAAACAACTCGCCCTCATCTATTCCGCCTCGCACGATCTGCCTGCCTCCGTCCAAGGCGACCCTTACCGCTTCCGCCAGATCGTCACAAACCTCGTCAGCAACGCCATCAAATTCACTTCCTCGGGCGGCGTCGTCCTCTCTTTTTCCGCCACCCTTTCCCCTTCCTCCCCTTCCTCCC
>DYNR01000281.1 GCA_020720945.1 Chthoniobacter flavus
TTTGCAGCCCAATTGATTGCAGAGATTCACAGCAGTTATCTCACTGATTCAGGTGTTAGCTCCCAGCCAAGGGACTTCTTGGTTCGGGTTGAGCACCCACAGGCGCAGCCCATCGACCCACTGCTCTTGCTTCACCCGCCATGTCACCTCTTCGCTGCCCCGTCGCCGGTCCAGTTCCGTCTCAAACTCCAGCACCACACTTTTCCATCCCTCCGCAGTCCACGACCAGCGGTTATCCCCCTGCAAAACCGCCTCCTTCGCCTGCAAAATACCCCAGTTTACCATCCGGACAGCCAGCCGTTCTACGCGAGCCCGAAACGGTTCCTGCAAATCGCACACCAGCGATTCAAACCGCCCGCCAGGGCTGTGCAAAAAACCCAAAAACGGGTTCAGCCCCGCCGAACGCAACAAAAAATTCAGCCTCGTGAACAACAAAAAACTGATCGTATCCAGGAGTGCATTCCATGCGTCCCGCCGCTCGTGCGGCAACCGGCGTTCGCTCCTCCAAAACGGGTCCACGCACAGCGAGTTCACCGCGCGGAAAAGCCGCCGCGCACTCGCCCCCTCCACGCCCAAAACCTCCGGAACCCCTTTTTCCTTCCCACGCAAAGAATCTAACCCTTTTTGTGCCGCATCCCGCATTTCACCCGCCACCTCCCCTTGCAGCTTCCCCCCCCAAATCCGAAACCCCTCCAGTTTCTGCTCCACCAGCGAACGGGCCACCTGCGCCACCGCCCGCTCCTTCATCCCCCGCCGCACCGCAGAATGCGCTTCTTGCATTTTATAAAACACGCTCCCCTCCGGGTGCAAAGTCGCGCAGTGATGCCCCGAACGATTGCCGAAACTCAACGCGATCCCCCGGCTCATACACCCCTCCACCAGCCCCGAAGACACCCCGCCTCCCCCCATAAAAACAATGTTCGATATCTGCAAAAGCGGCAGCCGTTTCACCAGTTTCGTCCCATTTCGCAAAGTCAACGCCCCATGCTCCAACCCCGCCCAATCCTCCCCCTTCGTCAAATAAAGCGTCCGCCGCAATGCCGGTTTCGCCGTTTCCAAAATATCCCCATCATCCCCCCCCAAGTGCAACCCCAAATGCCGGAAACCATCCGCCACCGAGAGAATCGCCGTTTTTTCCTCCTTCAGCTTCAGCCCGTAGTTTCCTAAAAGCACCTCCGCATCCCGCAGCACCTCCCTCGCCCCATCCTCCCCCTTGGCGGCTATCAACAAATCATCCCCATACCGCAAGTGCCGGTGCCCCCGCCCCGCCATCGCCTCATCCCATTCCGTCAAAAATAAATTTGCCAGAGACGGCGAGAGCGGGCTCCCCTGCAAAACCCCCGCCTCCCTCCCCCCATCCTTGTAAGGCAGAGTCCACGCCGCTTCCAGCGCCCCCCGCATCAGCGGGTCCGAATAACTCAAAAATCGACCCACCACCTCCCCGAGCTTCCCCCAAGAAATCTCGTCAAAAAACTGCCTCACATCCGCTTTCACCATATGCGTATAACCCTCATCCATCGCATGCGCCAAAAACGGCCTCGCATTTTCCACGCTCCTCCCTTGCCGGTACGCGATAGCCGATTCGTGCAACCGCCGTTCCAGCGGCACCCGCAGCAACTGCGCCAATACCCGGTGAAACAGATAAGTCCGCAATCCCAGTTTGCCCACCATCCGCACCCCGTCCCCATCCGCCTTCGGCATCCGGATCCGCCCCGCCGGTTCTTGCGCAAACTTGCCCTCTCCAGCAGCTTCCGCCATTTCCACCACCTCGATTTCCCCAGGTGCCCGCGGCCCATGCCACTCCTCCCCCCTCCCCCGATCCTCTTGCAGCTTGCGCAACTCATACACCCATTCCATCCCGTTTTTTAACCCCGCATCCAAAACCTTCCTCTCCCGCAGCAAAGAAAAATGCCCCGCCCCACACGACAAAGACCGCCCAAAATGCAGCTCCTCCGCCAGCAGCAACTCCCTCTTCCACCCCCCCACATCTCCCCGCAAAAACAGCGGCCCAGACTCCCCCACCACCGTTTCCCTGTGCCCCTGCTGGCTCTTAGACATCCGGCTTTCCCCCTTCCATCCACGCAAAAACCACGAGATCGCCTCCAGGCCATTCCCTTCTTTCCGCGGCGCACTTCCCAGCACATGCTTGCACCGCGCCTCCAGCAAACGACCCACCTTTTCCCCTCCCAACAACTCCACCTCATCCCTCACCAGCGGCGAATGCATCTCCAGCACGACCTCCCCCAACCCCTCCAGCACCCCCCCTCGCTCCTCCTCCAGCATCTCGATCGTCCGCTCCTCCACCTCCCCCTCCACCTTCATCCGAAAACTCTCCCCCCTCCACACCCCCAGATGCTCCATCGCCCGCTCCACATCTCCCCGCCCCGCATTCGTCACAAAAAAATGCAACGCATATTCCCCCCCCTCTTCCTGCCTCCGCGGCAACACGCCCCCTCCCCTCGCATGAAAAGTAAAATTGTGCTTGCACACCTCCTTAAAAATCCCTCGCAACACAAACCCCAGCCACAGGTTCCCTTCCCCCGTCAAACTCTGCGCCCGCACCCTCACCCGGTACCACGGCTCCCTTTTCTCTTTCACTGCGCTCTTTTTCTGTTGCATGGCTTCAAAAAATCCTGGCTCCGTCAGTGTCCGACAGACCCCTGTGTCTTGCGCGCGTTTTTCCCAAACCTTTGCATCCCAATCGATTGCAGATATTCACAGCAGTCATCTCACGGATTCAGTTAAAGTGCTACCAGGCAATAACACCTCCATGCCGGCAACACAGCATCGGACCAAAAAGACAATTTCGATGAAACATTTCATGGTGGACAGGCTCCTAGGAACTCCTTCTGGTGTTCCAGAGACTCGCGACCCACTGAAAGCTAGTCAATGCTAGTGAAGGCCCGTGAAATCTGATTAAGCCTATCAAAAAATGCCTTCTCTCTCCGTCGCCACCTCCGAAACTTCCAAACAGCAATTCTGCTCTTCGCAAGAAAAAAAACTTCCCTTCTTTCCCTCCCTTTGTAAAGTCTTTTCTTTCTTTACCTGAAAAAAACATCTCCCCGCCCCCACCAAACCCGTTCTTTGACAACACCTTAAAACCCGCAAAAACCCGTAAAGAAATTTACGCTTTCCGGTACCTATGCCCCCCTGCTAAAAAAAATGCTCTCCGCAGGGCCTACTTCCGGATTTTTGCCTTGCAACCCGCTCATTTCTAGCGTATTGCTAGCCCTACTGTTCCCGCCGCTTC